>JAIUOC010000003.1:300000-580298 GCA_020161265.1 Chloroflexota bacterium
ACCGTTTACGTCGCCCGCGCATGGTCGATTTAGCTCGTCAGATGGCCCAATTACGTGAGGCTGGCCACGAAGTTGTCTTGGTTTCTTCAGGCGCAGTTCTGGCTGGTTGGGAGCGACTGGGCTTTCCCAAACGGCGGCGTGAGTTGACCCATAAACAGGCTTTGGCGGCAGTTGGGCAGGGCCGTTTGATGCATATTTATGGCCAATTATTTGAAATTTACGATGTGCCGGTGGCTCAAACGCTGCTGACCCGCGCCGACCTGCGTGATCGAGTGCGCTATCTGAATGCGCGGGCCACCTTATTAACCTGCTTAGAAATTGGCGTATTACCAATTATCAATGAAAACGATGCAGTGGCGATTGATGAAATTCGCGTCGGCGATAACGACACACTTTCAGCCTTGGTTGCGAATTTGGTTGATGCCCAGTTGTTGGTTATTTTGAGCGATATTGCTGGCTTGTATAGCGCCGACCCGCGCCATAACCCGGAAGCAACCCTCATCGACGATGTTGCAGCAGTCAATGAACAGGTTTATGCTTTGGCAGGAGCGGCCGGTTCGCATCGTGGCACTGGCGGAATGTTCACCAAAATTCAGGCTGCCGAATTGGCGACCCGCGCTGGCACAACCATGGTGATTGCTGCTGGCAACGAGCCGAATGTGCTAGTGCGCCTGGTTGCTGGCGAGAGTGTGGGCACCCGCTTTCGGCCAGTCAGCACCCGCTTGGAAAGCCGCAAACGTTGGATTATGGCTGAACGAGTGCGCCAAGCCCATATTGCAGTTGATGCTGGTGCAGTGCAAGCCCTAACCCATCAAGGCCGTAGCCTTTTACCTGCTGGAATTGTGTCCGTTGAAGGTGAATGGCGACGCGGCCAAACCGTAGCGATTGTTGCACCCGACGGCCAAACGATCGCCTGTGGCTTATGCCAATATGCTGCTCACGAAGTCGCCCAAATCAAAGGCTCGCGTACCAGCGACATCGAAAGTATTCTCGGCTACTCCTACGGCGCTGAAGTCATTCACCGCGATGATATGGTAGCCTTTGTTAAGGATGAAGGATGAGGGATGAATTATGAAGGAAGAGCCACGAAATGATCCTTCATAATTCTATGAGGTTGAATTATTATTTTGGGATGCTGAAAACGTGTGAATGGTTGAGGGAATATTTCATCCTTTATCCCTCATCCTTCATCCTTTCATAAAGGGGTGTTATGGCTAAACTCTATTTGATTCGCCATGGGCAGGCTGTGGTGAATGTCGAGCCGATTATTGGTGGGATCAAGGGCGATCGTGGCTTAACCGCTTTGGGCATACAACAAGCCGAATCATTGCGTGATCGGCTGATGGCAACTCGCGAGATTGTGCCCGATCTGTTTATTTGTAGTACGATGCCACGCGCAATGCAAACTGCTGAAATTATTGCGCCAGCATTTGCTCAGCCTTTGCTCTACGATGAAAGTTTTTGCGAGTTCAACGTGGGCGAGGCTGATGGCCTGAGTTGGAAAGAGTATAATGCGCGTTATGGCAAGTTTGATTTCGACCTGCGCAAGCCTTTATCGCCTGGTGGCGAGACTTGGCAAACCTTTTGTCAACGCACGCACAGCAATTTTGAACGAGTGCTAAACGCCAATCCCGAAGCCACGATTGTGATTGTCTGCCACGGTTGGGTGATAGAATCGTCATTAAGCTATTTTTGGCCGCATACTCGTAGCGAACAACCAAATGTTGATCTCGAAGTAACCAATACATCCTTGACCCATTGGTATCAGCATCAGCGAGGTGGGCAGGTGCGCTGGTTTTTGGGCGGCTACAACGACGCTGTGCATTTACATGCCGCCGTTCGTTGGCAACTCGAAGGCGATCTGGAAGGTGAGGATCATCCAGCCGCCCCGCTTGGCGAGTTATGACGGCTAGCATGAGGAGTATCCAATGCTTGAGGCAATGGGTCAGCGAGCAAAGCTGGCAGCACGCATATTGGCCCGTACAACCACAGCTCAACGGAATGCCGCTGTCGAGGCCATGGCCGAAGAACTAAGCCTTGATCGCGAATCGATTCTTTCGGCCAACGAGGCTGATATGCGGCTTGGGCGCGAGGCTGGCTTAACTCCGGCCTTGCTCGATCGTTTATTACTCAACGAGCAGCGACTTGAAGCAATTGCCAACGATGTGCGCACCGTGGCGGTCTTGCCTGATCCGGTTGGTGAGGTGTTTGAGCAAGGTGTACTGCCAAATGGCTTGCGGATCGAGAAGCGCCGCGTGCCGCTGGGCGTGGTTGGCGTGATCTACGAGGCGCGACCAAATGTTACTGCTGATGTGGCGGCATTGTGTATCAAGGCGGGGAGTGCAGTGATTTTACGCGGTGGCAAGGAAATTACCCGTTCAGCTGGAGCGTTAGTGCAAGCTTTACGTCGCGCTTTAGAACGGGTCGATCTACCTGCTGATGCCTTGCAACTGATCGATAATCCTGATCGTGAATTGGTGCGCGGCTTGCTAACCTTGGATCGCTATGTGGATATGATTATTCCACGCGGTGGTTCGGGCTTGCACGATTTTTGTCGTAAAACTGCCACAATTCCAGTGATTACGGGCGGAATCGGGGTTTGCCACGCCTATATTGATCATACTGCGCCACTTGAGCAAGTTGTGCCAATTATTGTTAATGCCAAAGTGCAACGCCCAAGCGTCTGCAACTCGCTCGAAACCGTGTTGATTGAGCGTAGCGCTGCGGCCAAAGTGTTGCCACGGCTTGGTGCAGCTTTGCAAGAGCAAAAGGTTGAATTGCGTTGTGATCCTGAGTCGTTGGCGATCTTACGCGAGGCTGGTAGCGCCGATTGGAACTTAGTTGCGGCCCAGCCCGATGATTTTGGTCAAGAGTTCTCGGCATTAATTTTGGCAGTACGCGTGGTCGATGGACTTGATCAGGCCATTGAGCATATTGATCACTATGGCACTGATCATTCCGACACGATTTTATCGCAAGATCCGGCGGCGATTGAGCGTTTTTTGAACGAGGTTGATTCAGCGGTGGTGTATGCCAATTCCTCAACCCGTTTCACCGATGGCTCGCAAATGGGCTTGGGTGCTGAAATTGCAATCAGCACCCAAAAATTGCATGCACGTGGCCCAATGGCTTTGCGCGAATTGACCTCGTACAAATGGGTAGTCCGTGGCGCTGGCCACATTCGCGATTGATATTGCTAGCGGGCAATCGCGCTAGTTTGGCGTGGATTGCCCGTTTGTTGATCGGCCCGCAAACCCCAAAGCGTCGCGACTGCGCCAACCACATCAGCGCCAGCAAAAAAGAGCAATTGCCATGGCCCTGCGCCAGTAATTACCCACCAACCAAAGATCAACGGCACGCTCAGCCGCAAAATCACCGTGGTCATGGCATAGCGGCGCAGATCGATTGGGCTAACATTCATGTGCAAAACCCCAATAAAGCCCACCAACATACCTGCCACGCGTGGCCAAACCTCAGTCGTTGCTGGCATACCAAATACACTCAAGAGTAGATTTGGCGCGAGTGCCGCCAAAAGCCCAGTGCTCACCGCATACCAACCAAACCAGCGTAAACTACGAATTGTTCTAAGCATCAGAAACTCCTTGTGTACAGGCCATCTCGGCCAAAGCGTGAATAACGGGGCATTCACGCGGATCATCAGCGGAACGAGCGGCAAATTCATGCAAGGCTTGGCGCAAACGCTGAAACTGTTGAACCGTTTGGTCAATCTGCTGGACTTTTTGATCAACAAATTGCTGAATCAAGGCTTGCTCGGTATTTTGCGGGCTGAGTTGTAGAAACATGCCCATTTCGCGCAAGCTAAAGCCCAATGCTTGACCTTGCTTGATTGCTAAAATTCGCGCAACTACCGTGTTTGAATAATCGCGATAGCCTGATTCACGGCGTTGGGCGGTTTCGATCAAGCCCATTCGTTCATATAAGCGCACCGTTTGCACACTCACGCCACAACGGCGAGCTACTTGACCAATTTGCATCGCTCAATTCCTTTCTGCTGCTTAGCATAAACCCTATACTATGCTATAGAGTCAAGCCCAAGTTTTTATTAAAATCAAAAGGCAGAAGGCAAAAATCAAAAAGTAGCAACAGGAAATTGGAATGCAGCTGTAACGCAGAGGCGCAGAGGGAAAATATGAATGATGAATATTAAACCGCCAAGGGCATGAAGAACGCGAAATGAGGCTATAGGCTATGGACTATCGACATTTCTTGGTATTCCAATGCTGTAAATCCAATAGCCAATAGTCAGTAGCCTGTGCTTTCCCTCTCATGGCGCGGTTGCATTTGCGTGGGCGAAAGATAAAGCCTATGATATCGAACGCCAATGGCAATTTGCCGATGACGAAGCACAGAGTCATGGCGATGCTGCTTCGACGCTGATGTGGTATGGAGGATGTTCATGACTGAATCAATTGGGATTCTTGGCACGGGTGAGATGGGGGGCAGTTTGGCGCGGGCCTTCAGTCGCGCAGGCTATCCAGTTTTGCTCGGCTCGCGTGATGCTGCGCGGGCAGCGGAACGGGCTACCGCGCTTGCCGTTGCTGGTGGGGGAGTGATTCAGCCTGGTGACTATGCGACGACGATCCAATCAACTTCGATCCTGATTCTCGCGCTGGGCTTTTCTGATGCTTTTACCTTGCTCCCAACAATCGGAACTGCCTTGAACGGCAAATTGGTGGTGGATATTAGTACGCCATGGGGCGATGAAATTGCCGACCGCTCCGCCGCCGAACGTTTAGCAGATCAGCTTCCTGCCACGGCGCAGCTTGTTGGTGCGTGGAAAACAACCTTTGCGGCGACACTTGACGGATCACACGAGCCGCAGCACGATGTGTTTGTATCGGGGGATCAGGCAGCGGCCAAACAGCGGATAAGTGGTTTAATTCAGCAATTAGGGTTTCGGGCGGTAGATTGTGGAAACTTGGCGACTGCCCGAGTGCTGGAGGGGATGGTGCGATTGATGGGACCAATCGCACGGTCGCTTGCACCCACCGAGCGCCATGGCTCACCTGCATGGAAGTTTTTGCCTTAGGCCATGGTCATACCGTGCAAGTATGCCATTGAATCGGAGAAGTGTGATAGTTTCGATGATAAATGCTCCCTTGTCGCTTCAGTATACAGTGTTAGGAATGCTATCTGGTCGCCCACCCTGCACCGATGGCGACTACGGCGATGCCGTTGATATGCTCTGGCCAACTGAAATGGCGCGGATGGGAACCGTGTTTATTCAGGCATTGACGGCACTTCACCAGCAGGTCGGCTGTCAGATGCCGCTTGTCCAACGAGAGTGGGCTTGGTGTTCCGCCGATCTAGCAGCGCATATTGCGATGTGGTATGGCGATGATGGCGGACTTACGTATGCGATGTTTCCGAAAGGCGGGCGTGGTGATCCAGTGGCGATTAGCGCACGGTGCTCGTTTATCAAAGGTGTCTTATTGCGCAAGGGCTTTTGGGATGAGACGCAGCAGTATTGGGCGGTTCCCGTGGCGGATCTGGCCTGGGGCTTTGTGCTATATCAGGTCTTATTAGATTTGCGCTGGTATGGGACGACTATGGTCTATGAGGCGATTGAAGGCCCGCTGGTGGTGGTCACGATTCCTATATCGCCCTTTGCGGAGCACTTGATGGCTACGCCCTGGCCATGGGAGAATGATCCTGTTTAGTCAATTGGTATAGAGAGCAGAACCTGCTATCCAGTGATCAGGTCTAGCAGAGGGCTGGCTGACTTTGAATTTCCCTGCAACCAGCGCCTCTACGCTAAAGCATTGATCTATGCAGGAGTACAAAGATTTATTTTGAGCCACAGATTGTTTAGATTCTCCCAATAGCCTAGAGCCAATTCCCCTGACCCCTATTTTGATTTTTGCCTTCTGCCTTTTGCCCTTAAAAAACTCCCCCATAAACCTGTAGGCTCATGGAGGAGTTTCAACAACCTAGAAATTAATTTAGGGAGCGACGGTCAGCACCAGCGCTTTGGCCAAATCGGTGAAGATATTCGGCAAAATTCCCACAGCAATAATCCCAATTACGGCGACGATCACGCCCAACGAGAGCGAGGCCGTGGCATAGGTTGGTTGTGGCTCAGTGGCTTCGGCATCGCGCATCCACATCGTCACAATCACCCGCAAGTAGAAGAATGCCGAAATCACACTGGTAACCACCCCGATAATCGCCAGATAATCGAGGTTGGCATCCCAAGCGGCGCGGAAAATGCCAAACTTGCTGGCAAAGCCGGCTGTTGGTGGCACGCCCGCCAACGAGAACATAAACACGGTCATCGCTAGCGCCAACAATGGGCTACGCTTGCCCAAACCGCGTAAATCGCTCAATTCAAACACGGGCATGCCGCGATTTTCTAAAGCGATTAGCACAGCAAACGCGCCAAGATTGGTCAAGGTGTAAGCCAACAGGTAAACCGTGAAGGCGCTAATGCCTTTTTCGCTGGCTGCCAACACGCCCAGCAACATATAGCCAGCGTGAGCAATCGACGAATAAGCCAGCATGCGCTTGAGGTTGCTTTGGGCAACCGCCACGATATTGCCATAGGCCATGGTTGCAGCGGCAAATAAACCAAACAGCAATTGCCACTCAGGCTTGAGCGCAGGAAATGCTACATTCAAGAAACGCAACATGGCTGCAAACGCCGCACCCTTAGTCGCAACCGACATGTACGCGGTGACTGGTGTAGGCGCACCTTCATAAACGTCAGGTGTCCAAGCGTGGAAGGGGAACATTGAAACCTTGAAGCCCAAGGCAATCAATACAAAGCCAACCCCAGCCAACAAAATTGGATCATCAATTGCTTTGCCTGTGCTTTGCCAAGTGCTCAATTCGTTGGCAATTTGGGCTAAGTTGGTTTTGCCGGTCATGCCATAAATCAAGGCAATGCCATAGACCAAAAAGCCAGCCGCAAAACCACCAAGCAACAGATATTTAATCGCTGCTTCGCCCGATTTGAACTGCGGCACGGCAAAGCCGGTTAGCACATACAGCGCAATCGAGAGCGTTTCAACCCCAATGAAGATTGTTACAAGGTCGGTTGATTGAACCAAGAACAACATCCCCGAGGTTGCAAATAACACCAAGGGATAAAATTCGCCTTGGCTGAGATTTTGGCGTGGCATGTAATCAAAGGCAATCAGCAAGGTCAAGGCTGTGCCCGCCAGCAAAATCCAATTTACCAATACCCCAAACTTGTCAAACACCAACATGTCTGAGAAGCCCGAGATAGTTGAGCCATAATCCAGCGCACCGAGCGCCGCCGTCACGCCAAGCCCAATCAGGCTCAACGTGAGCAAAACCCGCCGATCCGAGGTGAACATATCGACAATCAATACCAACATCGCCCAAATCATCAGGAATGCTGGCATGCCTAAGACTGTCCAGTTAATCTCCGGCGTGATAAATGTTAAATCATTCATTCGAACTCACGCTCCGTCTTATTGGCCAGCAATCAGTGGCGCAGCATTAGCAACGAAGGCTTCAAGCGCCTTGATCGTTGTTTCCATTGGGCGAGTAAAGTATGACGAGTAGAGACCAATTACCAACATCAAGATACAGAGTGGTAACAAAATCGCTACTTCACGGCGGGTCAAATCGCTGAGGTGTGGCGTGCGGCGTTCGCTAAATGGCCCCGAAGCAATGCCTTGGAACATCTTGAGCAAATAGACCGCTGCCAAAATCACCCCAACTGCGGCAAACGCGGTGAACGTCCAGCCGATTGGCGAATCGAACGCGCCGAGCATAATCAAGAATTCGCCGACGAAGCCGTTCAGGCCAGGCAAGCCGACCGAGGCCATCGTGGCAAACAACAGGAAGTAGACGAACACTGGCACAACTTTCCACAAACCGCCGTAATCGGCCAATTCGCGGGTGTGAGTGCGTTCGTAAACCATCCCAATCAGCAAGAACAACGCGCCAGTGCTCAACCCGTGGTTGATCATTTGCAGCACTGCGCCTTGCAATCCAACTTCATTCAGCGCGAAAATCCCCAAAACGATAAAGCCCATGTGGCTGACTGATGAGTAGGCCACCAGCTTTTTAATATCGCTTTGAGCATACGAAAGCACTGCGCCATAGATGATCCCAATCACTGCCAGCAAGGCAATTGGCCGTGCCCATTCCTGGGCAATTTGTGGGAACAACTGGACGCAGAAGCGAATCATGCCGTAGCCGCCCATTTTCAGCAGCACCGCCGCCAGAATTACCGAGCCAGCGGTTGGGGCTTCAACGTGGGCATCGGGCAACCATGTGTGGACGGGCCACAATGGCACTTTGACCGCAAATGCCACGAAGAACGAGAGGAACAGCAATTTTAATTCGGTATCCGACAAGCCAAATTGATTGATATTAGCCATCAAAGTTTGCACTTGGAAGGCGGTATCAGTTGGTAAGCCTTGTTGGGCCAAATATTTGTAATTGAGCAAGCCCAAGGCAATAATGCCGATCAACATAAACACCGAGGCAGCGAAGGTATACAAGAAGAACTTCACTGTGGCATAAATGCGGCGCTTGCCACCCCACATCCCAATCAAGAAATACATTGGAATGAGGGTGAATTCCCAGAAGATATAGAACAAGAACAGGTCTTGAGCGAGGAACACGCCCAACATCCCAGTTTCTTGCAACAGAATTAGCATCAAAAAGTTGTTGGTTTTCTCTTCAACATTCCAGGCACTCCAAATTGCCAAAGGAGTGACGAAAGTTGTCAACAATACCAACCACAAACTAATGCCATCAAGACCCAACTCGTAGCGCACGCCCCAATCTGGAATCCAGTTGAAATATTCGTAGAACTGAAGCCCAGCGGCATCGTGCTTGAAATTGAACAAAATTGGCAATGACACGGCAAAAACGAGTGTGCTCCAGCCCAAGGCAAAAATTCGGGCTGCTCCGCGTTGGCCGCGCATAAACGCCAGGATGATCGCACCGACGGCGGGTAAAAACACCACCAGCGATAAGATCGTAAAACCTAAGTCGTTTGTATTCGTCAAGGGTTACTCCTTGTGAAGTTGCAAGCCGAGGCCTGCGCTCCACGTCCTAGCGCAACGCAAAGAAGCCAAGCACGATCACCACACCGATCACAAACATCAGTGCATACGAGCGTACATAGCCCGATTGGAACGTTCGCAAGCCGCGACCCGACAAGCCGACAAGCTCTGCCGTGCCATTAACGATGCCATCAATAATTTTGACATCGAAGAACTTACCAAAGAAGCTAGCCAAGGCCTTGTAGGGCTTGACCAAAACCGCGTTGTACAACGCATCAAAGCCCCATTTTTCCTCAAGGATGGCATAGAAATCGCCGCCCCAGTGGTGCAACAGGTCGCGTTGGTTGGGCTTGATCCGTTTGTGCTTGGCTGCCCAATTGTAGAGATAGAAGCCTGCGGCAAACGATGCCAAGCCTAAGATCGTTACAATTGCGGCGATGTTGAGGTGGAACTTAGCAGCTTCTTCTTCGACGATTGGCTCAAGCCATGTGGTTAATGGATGCCAGCCAGGAACGTTGATCAAACCACTGGCGAGGGTCAAGCCTGCCAAAATCCACAATGGAATCGTCATCCAGCGGCTGCTTTCGTGGGCATGAATGTGCTGATCACGTTGTTCGCCAAAGAAGACCATTGAGATTTGGCGGCCCATGTAGAACGAAGTCAAGACTGCGCCCAACACCAACAGCATGCCAACTGTGCGATGGTCGTGATCAAAGGCATGGCCGATGATTTCATCTTTCGACCAAAAACCCGAAACCAAGGGGAAGCCGATCAAGCCCATCGTCCCAACAATATATGTCCAGAAGGTGGCGGGCATTTTCTTGCGCAGACCGCCCATCTTGCGCATATCTTGCTCGTTGCCAAAGCCATGAATCACTGAGCCAGAGCCAAGGAACAAGAGCGCCTTGAAAATCCCGTGGGTCAGCAGGTGGAACATCGCGGCAACGTATGCTCCCATGCCCACGGCTGCCACCATAAAGCCCAATTGCGAGACGGTCGAGAAGGCCAGAACCTTCTTGATATCGTATTGACCGAGCGCAATTGAAGCAGCGACCAAAGCGGTAGCAACCCCAATAAAGGTTACAGTGCTTTGAACCGATGGCGATAATTCAAAGATTGGATGGGTGCGGATCATCAAATACACGCCAGCGGTAACCATGGTTGCGGCGTGAATCAAGGCCGAAACAGGGGTTGGGCCAGCCATTGCATCGGGCAACCAGACAAACAGCGGAATTTGCGCCGATTTACCAGTTACGCCAAGCAACAGCATAAAGGCAATCGCCCCAGCCGCCGTGTATTGCGTGCCCATAAAGAAGGTGCTGTATTGTTGCAGCGAGAAGACCGTCCCTTGCTCCAAGACTTCGCGGAAGACCAATGAATGCAAGAAGGTACCATCGGGTTTACGCGCCAAGGCCCAAATTGCAAACATCGCCATCAACAAGCCAAAGTCGCCAACCCGGTTGGTTACAAAAGCTTTGACTGAAGCCCATGGTGGGTCGCGTTGTTCAAACCAGAAGCCAATCAGCAAGAACGAACACAAGCCCACGCCTTCCCAACCTAAGAAAAGCATCACAAAGTTGTTGCCCATGACGAGCATCAACATTGCCACAATAAATAAGTTGAGGTAGACGAAAAAGCGGGTAGGCCGTTCATCGTGGCTCATATAGCCTACGGCATAGAGGTGAATTAACGTCCCTACGCCAGTGACCAAGAGCATCATCGTGACCGAAAGTTGGTCGATCAAGAAACCAAAAGGAACTTCCAAATCGCCAAAGGCCATCCAGTTCCAATAGGTTACATCGAACCAACGATTATTTTCGCCCAATGTGGTTGTGGCAGGCATACCCAGCAACTCAATCAGAGTTGCGACGGTCAGCACAAAGCCCAAACCAACCATGACGCTGGCAATCAAGCCAGAGCGTTTAGCGGTGGGATTATCGCCATGTCCATGGTGCGCGTCACCGTGGCCATGCCCGTGATCATGCCCATGGTCGTGGTGGGCGTTGGCGCGACTGAGACGCAAATCGTTCAGCCCCAACAGAGTATTGATCACGACACCGAGCAGTGGCAGCAACGGCACAAGCCAAATTAATTCCGCCATAAGTTCTCCAGTAGACACTTCGGCAAGGTGCAAGGCCGTTGCCTAGCCCTTGAGCGTATTCACGTCATCAATGTTGGTGGTCTTTTTGGCACGGAAAATCGACACCAACAGCGCCAAACCGACTGCGACTTCTGCCGCAGCGACTGCAATCACGAAGAATGTGATAATTTGGCCATCGCTTTCAGCACGTGCACGGCTAAACGCAATTAACGCCAAATTGGCCGAATTGAGCATCAACTCGACCGACATAAACATCACGATTACATTGCGACGCACCAAGACCCCAACGACTCCAATCGTAAAAAGAATTGCGCTCAAGAGCACATATGCGTTGGTTGAAATCACGATTGGCTCTCCTCACGGGCAACCACCCGCCGACGGGTCAGCACGACTGTCCCGACTACTGCAATCAAGAGCAAAATTGAAATCACTTCAAAAGGCAAGAGATAGGTGCTGAAAAGTTTGGCGCTGATCGTGGTTGGTGCGCCAATGTTGGTTGCATCGGCCACCGGAGCATCGATTAATTTCGTGCCACGATAGGCCACATAGCCAATCTCGGCCAATAATGCGACACCCAAGACGAGGCCAGCCGGCTTTTGCCAGCCGATTTTCTCCTCGCCAAGCTCGGCATTTTCAGCGCCCAACAGCATGATCACGAACAGGAACAGCACCATAATCGCGCCAGCATAAACCGTCACTTGAACAGCACCGAGAAACGGCGCACGCAGCAAAAAATATAAAATGGCGACCGAGCAGAAATTCAAAATCAAAAACAGCGCACTATGCACTGCATTGCTGCTCAGCACCATTGCCAAGGCTGCCCCCACCGCCACAATGGCCGTGGTGATAAACAAAAATGTTTCCATGGACACTCCCAGATAAAGGATGAAGGATGAGGGATGAAATTCAAACCCCGTTGGCACGCCCTTCACACTTTGTACCGTTGGCTACCCTTAGCGATAAAGCAGAAGCTTGGGTGCTGAGCAATCAAATTCAGCCTGAACTAGCCCATCCTTCATACTTCATCCTTCATACTTCATACCTTTTATAGGTCTATTTGGGCCGGTGGGTTAAGTTGTTTGCCAGTTTGTTGCAAGACTGGTGGCACTTCGCCGTGGCCTTTATCGACCGCAACCAGCAACATATCTTGGGTATAGATCGAGGCGCGGCGGTCGTAGAAGGCCAATTCATATTGGTGTTCAAGCACAATTGCATTGGTGGGGCATGCATCTTCGCAGTAGCCACAGAAAATACAACGCAACATGTTAATTTCATAAACAGCCGCATGGCGTTCGCCTGCCGAGCGTGGATTCGCCGGATCGTTCTGGCCAGGCACCACATAAATTGCATCTGCCGGACAAGCAGCGGCACACAGCGAACAACCGATACACCGCTCTAGACCATTGGCAAAACGCTTCAGCTCATGCCGACCACGGAAGCGCTCGCGGACAGGCCGTTTGACCTCAGGATATTCAACGGTCACAGGCTTTTTGAAGAGATATTTCGCCGTGGTTTTGAGACCCTTAAAATAGGCCATCGTTCCTTTCAGCATTGGCGATTCCTTTCTCGGTGCGTGACTCCTATGGCGTTCACGCCAAAACCGCCACTATGCATCAAGCGGCGGTGCAATGTCATTCGAATCGGTGCCGTCGCGGGCGCGTTTATTTTATCACAATCTCTTGATAAGCCAAACAGGGGGAATAAGGATGAAGGATGAATTATGAGGGATGAAATTAAGAACATAGAACATAGGGCGATCGGCGTTTGGCTTTGGGCGATTGGCTATCGGAACGTTGTGTGGTATGACACTCATTCGCGATAGCCAATCGCCTATAGCCTATAGCCTTTTGTCACATCTTCGTGCGCTTCGTGGATCAAAATATCCCAAATCCTCGATGTTCTAGGCTAGAGTTTCTTGCTCATTCCAACCAGCAAAAGGATCATCGATTTGCCAAGTTGCGGCTGGTTGTTGCCATTCGTGATCGCTGACCAAACATGCATCCAACGCTTGTTGCAACCATTGTTGATCAAAATCTTGGCCAATAAAGACTAGTTCTTGGCGACGATCACCAACTTGCTCATCCCATAGGGCTTCAATTTCGGCACGTTCCTCGGCAGTTTCGGGCCATTCGCTCTGATCGCTATCGGCCCACCACTCGCCAGCTGGCTCAACACGGCAATTTTGGCCTGCTTGCGAGAGTAATCCAGCGGTTGTGGGCTGTGAAATTACCCAAAAGAAGCCTTTGGCGCGAATCACTCCAGGCCAATCGTTATTCACAAACTCCCAAAAACGTTGAGCTGCAAATGGCCGTCGAGCACGATACACCCAACTGCGAATGCCATATTCCTCGGTTTCGGGTGTATGTTCACCACGCAATTCGGCCAGTCAGCCAGGTGCAGCGCTCGCTTGATCAAAATCAAACAAGCCAGTATTCAGAATTTCGCTGAGTGGCACTTGACCATGCTGGGCATGAATAATCTTGGCCTGCGGATTGAGTTTATTTAGCAATTCGTGTAAATGAGTTAATTGTTCAGCACTGATTAAATCAGTTTTATTAATGATCAACACATTGCAAAACTCAATCTGATCGATCAATAAATCGACCAAGGTGCGCTCATCAGCCTCGTCAATTGCCAAATCACGGTCGCGCAAATCGTGGGCAGCATTGAAATCGTGCAAGAAATTGAGGGCATCAACCACCGTCACCATCGTATCGAGTTGAGCAATTTCGCCCAAACTGAGGCCTGATTCATCTTCGAAGGTAAAGGTTTCGGCTACGGGCAATGGCTCCGAAATGCCTGTCGATTCGATCAACAGATAATCGAAACGGCCAGCACGAGCCAACTTACCGACCTCAAGCAGCAGATCTTCACGTAAGGTACAGCAAATACAACCATTGCTTAACTCGATCAATTGTTCTTCGACCCGATTGAGCGCAAGCTCGCCTTGACCTACCAACCGCGCATCGATATTAACTTCGCTCATATCGTTGACGATGACGGCGACCCGCAAACCCTCGCGATTGGCCAAAATATGATTTAATAAGGTGGTTTTCCCCGCACCGAGAAACCCAGAAAGTACAGTTACAGGCAGCGGCAACTTCGACATTTGGCTTTAATCCTTATTTATTGATACCATGTATCATTATAATCGATTTTTGAATTCGTCAAGCAGCGTTTGACAAAACGACCAAAGCGGAGTATACTTCAGCACTGTTGAACGGCAAAATCGCCCAAAACACACAACTATATAATCCCTGATAGCTCAGTTGGTAGAGCAATTGACTGTTAATCAATGGGTCCTAGGTTCGAGTCCTAGTCAGGGAGCCACTTCTTTTTACAATTGATAATCCCTGATAGCTCAGTTGGTAGAGCGGTTGACTGTTAATCAGCATGTCCTAGGTTCGAGTCCTAGTCAGGGAGCCACAACCGACAAACGTCCATTGAGCAATCAGATGGGCGTTTGTTAATTAAGACACAAAAAATAAAGCACTGCGTCAAACACAGTCGCTTGGTATCAATACATCATCAGGGATAACCACCGTATTCCTGATATGGACAACTGGCAGCGGTCACATGAATGGCTACCATTCATACAACGATCTCAGCATGCCAAGAATCTTGTCCCCTTTATCTATTCATTTGGTAAGGTGCGTTAGTTTACAGAGGATACTCCACTCGCGATATAGCTGACGGTCGCCAAACACAAAGCATATATCGCAATAGAACTGGCCCAACTATCAGACACTAGTTAGTCTGCTGAAGTTGGGCCAGTTCTACTTTTTTAGGATAAAAAAGTCCAACGGGTTCATTATCTGGCACTTGTACCAGTAAATCACCAGGTGAAACTTCAAGAATTGAGCAAATCTTATCTAAGATTGGCAGGTCTACGCGTGTCGTATAACCACGATACAAACCTTTTGCAGTGTTATACGAGATATCAGCTCGATCTGCCAGATCTTGAATAGATAACCCTTTTTCTTCTGCAAATCTTCCCACGTTTAATACGATCATAAAGACCCCCTGTAACTTGGCCGTAAGTCTATTAGATCTGTTTTATTTTATCAACTTTTATTCTTTTCGACTTGTTGCCATTAGGTTGCTCCATTTTATAATTTCAACTTTTCGACTTGTTGAAATTATAAAATGGAGCAACCTAATGGCACACACAAAAGCGGTCACCTATAACTTCAAGAATCGGGATTTCGATGCGTCCGTGAACGGCGAGTACATTGGCTCATTCCCAACCGATCTGGATGCACGAATGGCCTGCAATCGTTTAGTGTTGGAATTGATTGAGTTGGATAATCGGGCTGTTGAGGAAGCTGAAGAAGTAATGGCCATTGGCGTGGTTGAACCCGTTGCCGAAGCTAGCGCTGAGGTTGCTTTGTTTGAAGTCGTCGATCTGATTCCCATGCCTGTGGTTACCGCCACGACCTATGCCAACACCCCTATTGATGCGCTTGCCCGCACCATGGTCATTTTGAGCCGCAACTGGCAACGGGCGATTCGCGCAGGTCGGTATACTGATGCCGAGCGGATTGAAGCTCATGAACAGGCCGTCCGCAGCCAATTCCGCTCCCTCTCCTGTCCTGCATTGCCACCCACGTCTGCTACTCAGCAGTGCCCAACGACCAGTCGCCAGATTAACTATTAAACCCTTCACTGCTCTTCAAAGCAGCAAAGGGCCTCACATGACCGAGGTGCAGACTGCAACCTAGCCTCGGTCACGAAAGGATGATACCTGATGTCACAGACCCATGTCAATCACGACCGCTGCCAACGCTTGGCGCGTGCCAGTGCGATTGTTCAACTGGCTACTATTATTCAGGAAGAAGAAGGCCTCGACGACAACACCGCCTACACGCTGGCTGAACACGAACTCGATGCCATCGCTGTGACCGAAGCGGCATGGAGCGAACCGCAACCCCTCGCCATGCTTCGTATCCTGCCAACAGCGTGGGGGATCGTGCTGGTGCGCAACGGTTCGCGCGTGGTCGTACATCGTGCCGATATTCCGGCGGTGCTGGAATCCTTGACCCGTTGGGCTGCTGTATCCTATTAATAGATATAGCGAGGACTATTGTTATGGCTGATACTGCATCACCGCTCGCAAGCATCAAAGTGGAGCACCAGATTCACTTCACCCTTGATGGCTTTCCTTGCACCACCTCGGTGGCAGGTGCGACCGCCGATCAACTCAAAGTCGTGATTGATCGCCTCAAAGCGATCGGAGCACAACCACCCACGACACACCCAGCTCAACCAACCCAACCAGTCGCCGCTGCTGCACCACCCAGTGCTCCCGCCCAACGCCTCTGCCCAACCCATGGTTCGCCCTTGCAGTTACGCCAAGGCACGCGACGCGGTGGCAAGCCCTACAAATTTTGGAGCTGCAACCATACCGATGCGGATGGCAACTGGTGTGATCATACCGAGAAGCCGTAGTGGAGGGTATTCATGGAATTAACCGCTGCGGCGATTCGTCGCTATGTGACCACCCGCTTGGCCACGCACATTGCTGACATACACGCGCTCCCTAGTCCACATCCTGAATGGGATGTTGGGTATCTTGATCAGTAAGTCTCTAGGAATAGCAGATGTCACTCCCTAACTCTGAGCGTCATCCAGCAGTATTCTGCTCCATTCCAGAAGCTGTTGGCGACCAGATTCGCCGACCAACTTCTCGCTGATTGCTAAGCGAACAACCTGCCGCCGAACCGCTTCAAGGACAACATCATGATAGTGGTTCACGATCCATTTGTGCCAGTCCTCGGGTGTGGTCTGATTATCAGCAAGGTGGATAAGAAAGGCGGCAAATTCCTGGCGGTACGATGTGGACATAAACAGCCTCCAGGGCGGCACCGCCACCCAGTTCTGGGGATATGACACCCGCAGCGTCGGGAGGGGAGCCATTGTTCGGTATGCTTGGACGGACCACCAACCAAGCTTTACTGCCCAAGGAGACTCCCCTCATGAACACGTTGCCAGCCTTGACCAGTCAACGTATTTTAAATGATACCATGGCCCTGCTCCAGACCTATATCCCACTTCAAGCCACAGGCTATCGCTGCCAGACAGCCTATGGGACGGCCTTGAGCGATCTGGCAGCATAGATACGAGAGACCCTCGATGAACCCCTGCCGCCCCTCGTTGATCGCGAAGCCGATGGGCTGGCTATCGCGATTGACTGACTGATGATGGATGACCAGCCAGCAGTTCAAATCAGGCTGTTGGCGAATGTTTTTTTAGCGCGAAACGGTTATGATAATGGATATTGTCGCACATGGTCGGTATCGACCTGCTACCCCATATGATGTTTAACGCGACACGTTCGCACCCCGTACTCAATTCCATGCCCCAGGCACCGCCGTTAAATCCACCCCAACCCCCGCACGATGGCCAGCAGAAGGAGTTTCCAGCTGTGGCCAAGCAACTGCGCGGACGATGGCACAACATCGCCAAACTGCACTAGCCATGTGACCCAAGAGTTGATTGGGTTGCAACTCCTCAGCACTGGCATACGTACACACCGCAGTGATACCAAGATTCCGTGTTGCACCAATCCAACTGGAGTGTCTGTCAGGTGAAAACGATACGTAGGCCCCAACAAATAATCTTATTAGAGGAGAGACCCCTATGCATACCAGACGGCTGGCCCTGTTAGCGAGCTTGTGTGCCGTGTTGCTTGGCTTTGCGGTGGCTAAACAACCTGAAGGAACACGCGCCAAGGCATTATTAACACCAACCCCAACGCCACTTCGCTCGGAATTAATTCTGAGCGGCCCGACCGAAGTTTACGTTGGTGAACTGTTTTTGATCATGATTCAATATGTCAATATTGGTGTGCCTTCCACCACAATCACCCTGAGTCCGAACAATCTGGCGCACTTTGATCCACCGATGATGATGCCGTGTAAGTCCAATGAACATATAACAGGGTGTCGCGCAATCACATTACGAGCAACGGCTGGGGGACTATTAAAAATTTCTGCATCGGCGACAGGCGAAGTACCGATTGCTGGTGGTGGTTGGGCTTGGGGCAGTGCTCAGGAACGGAATCCATTGATGATCAATGTTGTTGATTCCAATGTGACGGCTACCGCAACAGCGACTAACACGGCAACACCATGCCCAACTACCGTGGCGATGCGTGATAGCGCTTGTATCGGAACCCCAACGATCACGCCAACTAGTGGAAGTCCAACGGTCACACCACTGGTTAAAGAGTTGATTTTGAGTGCGCCACCGTTGGTGAATGTTGGCGATGCATTCAGTTTGACGATTCAGTATGTCAATATTGGGGTACCCTCTACCGGAATTACCCTGAACCCAATCGGCACTGTCCAGTTTGATCCACCATTGACGATGCCCTGTACGTACAATCAACATCCAACGGGATGTCGCACGATTGGGTTGCGAGCGGTTGCCCCTGGTACGATTGAGATTGACGCTGGGGCGACTGGTGAAGTGCCAATCGCTGGTGGCGGCTGGGCTTGGGGTAGTGCCCAGGCACGGAATTCTATTAATGTGCAAGTCCGTAGTGTTTTAGCCTATAAAACCTTCATTCCCTATGCCAAAGTTCAATAATGGGAAGGATAGAAAGTTGGGGGAATGAAAGACGATGACAAATGGCAACCCACGGGAGCGCCAATGAGTTGAATGATTGGGATGTCGAAGCCGAGGAGGCGCTCTACCTATTGTGTTGCCCACAACCAGGGAGGCTACGCCGCCAGCTCCTGAGACCAGTGACCCCGACCCGTATTTCGGTATAGCCATCGACCGCAGTCGTCGTGGTCAACAGGGTGTGCATGACGTGACTGATCGGCGGTATGATCTCCATGGATGTTCCTTGGATTCATCATGAGTGTTGCAATGTCATGATGCCATGGGGCGTCCGTTAATATTAAGCTTGCTGCGCATGGGGAATTTACTTTTAGTTCCTAAAAGCACGCAGATCTGCCTTTCCAGAAGGAATCACGATTATGCATTAAATCGTGATTCCTTCTTTATTATGGAGTTCTTTCAGGCAATCAGGTTTGTGCTTTTTAAAGGGAGTTGTGAATCTATCGATTTATAACATATGGAATATAGACATAATTAATTGGATCGACTGGAATGACGTAGATTTGCGTATCGGTGAGAATCGCTGGCTGTGGAATACCCGTCCGATCACTGGCTTGGGCTGCACCTAAAGCGAAGTTTAGGCTGCCAGGGTTGGTAGCACGTAAGGTAATTGTGGCTAGTTGTCCATTGCCTGATGCTCCAACGGGGCTAGTACCGATGCTATAGGCTGCAAAATTAAGCGTTCCCCTGACCAGATCGATCTGCGGCCCGATCGGATAAAATTGACGACCACTGCTACTTGGATAGCCATCAATGGTAGCGTTGAGGATTTCGAGCTTGCTTGGGCTAAATGGTAGTGTGAACTCGAAAGAACCAAGATCATTGACATCACTAATTACTACTCCAATGGTAAATGGGACTCCAACTTGAATTGGCGCTTTGGTTGGCTGTAAACTAAATGTGGTGGGCCATGGCGTTGCAGTTGATGTCAAGGTTGGCCGTGGAGCAGAACACTGAGTTCCCCAACGCACCGCTACTCTCTGAATGTCGATAATATCGATATCGCCATCAGCATCAATATCATAAAGTGGCGCATAGAGTGGGTCGCCGAGGTGTGTATTCCAGCGGTAGGAGATTCGCTGGATGTCGATGATATCAACATCACCATCAAGATCAAAATCGCCAAGGCAGTTGGCAACCTGAATCGATCCATTGCGAGTTGCGACTGTAATTGCCTGACCATTGATATTGCTGACCTGAACATTACTGAAGGTGAGCGGTGCTGTGCCAACCGCCCGAGGACGCAACCGGATATGGGCAAGCGAACCCTGGCCACTCGCGCCTGCTGGATTCGCCCCAAGACTAAAGCCGCCAAAGGTTATCGTCCCTGCATTTGGATTGATCGTCGGCCCAACGGGGGTAAAGTTGCGGCCAGTACTAGCAGGAAATGCCCCCATAGTAACTTGCTCAACCGTTACAAGCGCTGGGCTATACGCTAGCGTAAACTGGAACGAGCCAAGTTGCTGAATTTGCGAGATTGCCACTGTGGCCGTAATTGCTTGCTCTAAACCTCCAGATAATGCTGGTGGCGACAGATAGACCAGTGGTTGATTACTAGGTGGCGCAAGCACAGTAATATAGTTTGGCTTAACAATTGTGTTGGAGCCACCAGGGCCATCGACGAGCAAGCGCACTGCATAGGTGCCTGGTTGGGTGTAGGTATGGATTGGATTTGGAATGCTGTCCTCGCCGCCATCACCAAAATCCCAACGTCTACTAGCGATTGTTCCACTTGATTGATCGCTGAAGCTGACGGTAAGCGGCGCGACACCAGTCAGTGGAGTTGCCCCAAAGTCTGGCGTTGGTGGCAATTGATCCGCCATCAAGGTACGTTCCTCAAGGGCAATTTCGTTAATAAATGCCCCAGTTGTGCCATTTGTGCGCACTATGCTGACGATGATGCTCTCATCACTAACATAGGCACTCTGGGGGATATCAAGGACAGGGCGCTGAACTTGGAAATTACCAGTATTAATTGGTGACCCTAGCTCAATGCCATCAATCTGGACTTTTTGAATCCGCTCGCTTCCGTCACGCTGCCAAAAACTCGTATGCAGTTGATAGCGTCGATCACGCTTGAGTCCATCGAAGCGATAGCGCAATGTAGCATCACTTTGATCGATTCGAACACTCTGATAGGGCAGGGTTCCCCAGATACTATTGCGAACTCCATCGAGCGCACCAAAGCTTAATCCACTGCTTGGGGTGGTTCCTGGATAACCAACCTCGGTAAGTGAACCAGCATCAATATAACGATAATCGATTGGATGCAAGCTCACATAGGCAACAACTGCACCGTCAATACCTGGCGCTTCTATGCTAACCTCAATTTTACGATCAGCGTATAATGCTGGATCAATTCGCGTTGAAAGCCGTTGAATTTGGCCATTGGCAAGGCTTACTGGCCCAACAATAGGATTACCATCAACGTTAATCACTTCCTGTCGGCCAACACCATCGCACTCAAAGAGCGTAATATCAAGATGATAGAACCGTCCAGGCTGAAGTTGATCAAACTGATAGCGTACCTGCCCATCGGGATCGATTCGAACAGTTTGGTGTGGTGCTGAACCACAACTACTGATCGTATCAGGCTCTCCGATATCAATCACTCCATAGCCAAGGCTCGGCGTATAGGTTGCCTCGCTAGCTGCGCCACTATCCAGATGGATTGGGCCATTGATGCCTACGGCAATCGGTTGCCACAACGTGTTGTTGGCTTCGTTGGATTCAGATATCTCGGCTTGGCTATCGATGCTTGCAGTTAATTGATACAAACCAAACTGGGTTGGAGTCCATGGAAGTACAAGGGTTGTGGTGCTGGCAGCAGTTAGCATGGGGATGCTTTGGCTGCTAATGATCGCACCTGTTTGGCCCGTTGCGCCTACCATTAAGCGTAGATCATGCCTACCTGCGGTTGTTTGACCAGCATTGTGAACTTGAATTGTTACGCTGATCGGCTGGCCAATCAATGGCTCTGAATCAGAAAACTGAATCCGGCTAACCTGAAGATCGGCGCGGGTTCGAATCGGTAGGGTTGCTGTTACCACATTATTGGTCTCGTTAATCTCTGCTACCCGATCGAATGGGTCTACCACGACCCGAACCGGAATTGTTCCTTGAAAACCTTCGGTTGGGAATGGAATCGATACTAAGGCATCGCCACCTGCCGGAATATTGGCAACAAATCGACTGCCTAGGTACCAATCGCCAAAAATTGGTGATTTGGCGTAGACACTGGTAATAAATCCGCCGGTGGCTAGATTGCTTGGGTTGCGAATGCGGGCTTGGAGCTGAGCCTGCATGCCCTCAGTTGGGTTACTAGGATTTAAACTTAGCTCATGGGCTGCCAAACCTAGCTCGGTAGCACCGCCTGGGGTTGCAACGAGATTGAGCATATGCAGTTGTCCACTGGTATTGAGTGAAATTCGAATGGGTACGCTGACCATCCCTTGGGCATCAGGTGTTGCCGATGCCATGAAACTTGTCAGGCCAGCAGCGAGGTTGGTGGTTGAGAGAGTGGTTGGCAAGGTTGGCGAGTTGTTATAGCTCCACTCCCAATTGCCATTATTGCCAATATCGAGATTGATTTGCAAGAAAGCGGCGTTCGATCTGGTTATGAGCAGATCGAGAGTTGTAGTGAGATAGCGAGCTTTTGGCAAACTAACGTGGATAACCTGTTCGCCAGCGCTGCTGAATTGGATTGTTCGCCCACTTTGCACATGGTAGCGTTGACGATCACGGAATGCTGTTGGGATATAGAGATTAATTTGGTGTGGGCTACCAGCAACTTTTTCGATGCTAAATGCCAGCATGCCAAAATGAGCAGTCGCGGTTGCGCCTGCAACGAGGTTAACGTTCACTGAGCTAGCACTCGTTGCCGCATATCCATTGGGTAGGGTTGCATTAACGGTATAGGCAGCTGCCGTAAGATTGGTAAAACTATAAGCGCCTTGGGCATCGGTAACGCTGGTTTGTCCGGTTCCGCTCAGCGCAACATTAATGCCGGCAAGGCCATTCTCCCCAGGATTTTGGATTCCATTTTGATTAAGATCATGGAATACAATTCCGCTAATGCTTGCTTGCGGAATGAGCGCAAGATTAACCGTGGTTGTCGTGTTTGATTGAACCGTTACGCTGTTGGTACACGAATTACTACAAGCGTATCCAGCTTTTGGGGTAACAGTGAGGCTATAGGTTGCTGGCGGCACGTTGTTAAAGTTATAGTCGCCATTCGCATTCGTTGTAGCCGTCCCAACTGTATTTAAATTGATGTTAATCGTTGCCAATCCTGCTTCACCAGGATCACGCACGCCATTTGCATTATTATCACTATAGACGCTGCCCGCAAGTGTGCCATAACAACCAAGCTGGGCTTGATTAGGTGCTGGAACGATATTCTCAATCCCAGTTACTGTATTGCAATACTCAAGCCGAATTGAGCCATGGCCACCAGCACCACCAATAAATCGTCCGCTTGGGCTGCCTGGTGGCACTAGTTGTGGTGCGCCGAGTGCGTTGATCCCATTCGCCGCTACCGATATCGTATCAGCGCGAAGATACATTTGCCCACCGCCGCCAGAGCCAGCAGCCACACGCCGATTGGTGCCATCATCGGACATAGTGCCATTTGCTTGCTGCCCATTGGCCCGAATCTGGCCAGTGATTGTGAGTTGACGGGCAAAAATAAACACCAATCCACCGCCGCGTCCAGCCTGCGAATAGCCAGCGCCAGGGTTGATGCTGGTAGCACTCCCACCGCCACCGCCACCAAAATAGAGTCGTGTGCCATCGGTTGTACAGTGACCAATGCCACCGCGACCCCATGTACTGCCGCCAATATGTTCACCATCGCCTCCGGCTGCACAACCAGCGCCACCGCCGCCACCACCAATCGCATCGGCAGCACCACCGCCTTGGGCCGATGGCGTGATGTTGGGGGTTTGGCAATAATGCGTGCTATTATTCGACGTGCAGATAATCCCTTCACCCTGCCACTGATCAGTTTGATAACCATTGCCACTATCTCCACCACGAAAGCCGCTGGCATCGCCATTGATCAGCCCGCCGATTGTGGCATTATTTTGACACATAAAGGCGATAATCCCACCAACGTGACCATTCCAAGCCAGCAAGGGTGTGATTGTGCCGCTGACTGGGCAATCGCTGTATTGTGGCACGCGCATAATTTGGGCTTGGGCACGGTAGTCAATCGAGCTATAACTATGGCGCAAGGGTTGAGCTAAAGCAAAGGTTCCACTCCCAGTAACATCGCCAACTGCGGTATTGAGTTCCCACAAACCAGCAATTGAAGGGTCACCGCGAGTCTGATGAATCAATACTCGATCGCCGGGATTAATGCGCGAAACTGCATGCTGATCGACAATCGTAATCGCGGTTGAGCCAGCATTGCCACTGGCTATCCCAATACCAACGCCATTACTGGTATCAAGATTGCCATTTGCTGGCATGATGCCATCGCGACCATCACCATAGCGATCGGTTAGATTCGTGGGCTGAGGTGTTGCCAGCGCAAGGCGAGCCTGCCGGAGGTTAACAACAATTCCCTGTAATAGCCCACGGCCAATCCCAAGCAGGGTTTGTTGGCTTTGATCATAGAGACGGAGTGGTGTGACATGCAGTGCATCGCTAACAATTGTATCAACATAGGAAATGAGCTCACGTTGAGATCGCGAACCAGTTACCACAACATACTCATCCCAAGGCCGATATGGGCTGATCGGGAGCGCTTGGGCTGGCGTGGTTGGAGCTACGATGACACCCTGAACTTGCAGGTTGTGGCTCGGACGTTGAGGATCACTAGTCCGTAGTTGAATGGTGCGACTGAACGGCCCAACCGGGATATAATAGGTGTCCAGAAGTACCTCAAGTATGCCCATATCACCAGCCGCAATCGTTGTGGTGGGCCGTGATTGGCTTGTAACCGGTATTCCTGAGACTTCCACATGGGCTTGGAATTGCCCAATGGTATCGGTATTACAGCCGAGACAGTTGTTGGTTGCTAAATACAGTCGCCCACTTGTGGAGCTGGCTGCGCGATAGCTGGTTCCTGCCATAAATGGCGTATTATTGCCAACTCGGGCAATCAGGCTGAATTGACTTGCTCCAGGGGCTGTCCATCCGCTAGCTGCGTCTACTCCGTTGCCATCAGGCCCAAAGCAATTTGTACTACTGTCATAACAGATATTGCCAGTTGCCTGAATACCAATTGCATCCCCATGACGAACCTCAAGGCCTGTATCCATCCAGCTAATTTCACCAGAAATTGCCAGATCACGTCGCCCTCCAGCGCCTAAAAGGGTGGTGCGCAAGCCAGCACGGCCCTCGTTGGGCAAGCCAAAGTTATGGCGAAGTTGACTGCCTTGGGTTGCCGTCCCAAAATTCCAAACCGATTCAGCGGTATTGATTGCAAATATTGGCTGCGGGTCGGCTTGGAAGGTATCGAGCATTCGCGCTGAGTTTCCAAGGATATTGCCCTGATGATCGGTTAGAAAGGCAATAACACCATAACGATGGTTGGGATTAAATGCTGGATTGAAGTCGGCAGCTTGCCACGTGATATTAACCAAATTTGGCCCTGGTTGGAGATTGACTGAACGAGCCTCTTCGCGAACGACTCCACCTTGACCATTCAGATCAATGAATTCAAGATACAGTCGTGCATTAATAAAGCTCTCTACTGCCGGAATTTGGGCCAACAAAGTGGTAGTTTGTTGTAAGGCTGGCGTAAATGGTGCGGTTGCGATGATCTCAACACCCGCACTATCATGCAGCATTTGGCCGCTGTAGGGTGCAAGGTTTGCTTGAGGATGACTTAACTCAGACGTGGTAACCAAGCGATGATGACCTTGTGGATCGTTGTAGGCGAGAATTACTAAGGGTTTTGTATATGGCTCACGGTTGATTCGATAGCTAAAGGCATCATTGGGCGGAGTTGCTACAATCTTAAAGGTTTGGTTATGTTGAACTGTGCCGCTCATCAGCGCCAGTTCAAGCCCTTGGCCCCCGACACCTAGGCGTTGGGGTGATGCATAGCCTGCACCAAAGTTGAGGCTGCCAGTATTGCCTATGCCATCATTCCAGTGTAATGCCCATGTTCCGCTGCCAACGTCGCAGCCTAAGGGAGCCGAACATTGAACGGTAAAGAGATATTCACGTTCGTTTGCACCAACATAATAGCCAGCAGTTGTGGGAAGCGCCGTACCCGACCATGAACTGGAGAGGCTAGGTTGATGGATCGTACTGCCAACCACGACTTGATGGAATGCGCGAACGCGGCCTGTACCACCAACAGTATTATTTTGGATCGTCACCGAATCATTTGGCGCAACCATAATCGCCTGAACACTATAGGCATCGTATAGCCCAGTGTTGAGCAGCGATAGCGTACTTGTAACAACATTGCCAACCCGCGTCGAATGGGTTGCCGCAAGCAGTTCAGGCTTTGGAAATGAGCTAGCATTGTGCGGATCAGTTTGGAGCCGAAGCTCATCACTATCACTATAGCCATCAAGATCACTATCTTGATTAAAGCGAAATAATGCCCCAGCAGCTGGTGCGGCTGCCATATCTTGAAAACCCAAATCGCCATTGCCAAGCCCGCCAGAGTAAATATTCCACCACTCGGCAGCTGAAAGTGCATGTTGACACCACAGGATTGCTCCAACTCGACGTGGTAAACGACACCAACTAGGGCTATCAGTGCGCCGTTCAGGAGTCCAAACCGCTATTAATTGACCATTCGCATCGGTTGTTGTGGGAAAGTAGCGAGCTAATACATCAAAGGCTGTTTCATCACCCCAGGTTGGAATCAAGAAATCCTCGATTAGCTCATCGTTATCGGCAGTTCCATCTTCAATTGCAATCGTCATGCTTGCATTGAGTGCATCCGCATAAAACAACTCATCAATGCCATAAGTATAGTCTTCGGCCACGATTCGAATTGGCGAACCAAGATCGATCGCACGTAATTGGTCGAGGGTTAGTGCAATTCGACGAGACGTGTATTGATGCGACTCACCTGGCATGAAGTTGTGAAACTTGCCATCGCCGCCGAGATCTGGCCCAACAAAATAGGTTGTTGCTGGAATCGGACTGTCACCGATATATACGTTGAAAGCGAGATTGCCAATTTCGCGGGCATATTCGCTGCCATTATTGCTCACGCGATAGCTAAACCAGAGTTCAGCGGCATGAGCCGAATTGACCGCAACAGCATTGCTCCACGATTCACCCGACGAAAATGCTTGACCATTCGTAACGGTATGTTCTTTATATTGAGTATGGGTGGTTGTTTGCGCACCACCGCGTGATTGCCCTTTGGCGCTCGTCGTTGTTTGGGTGGGAACCTGCTGTGGGTAACTGAATTGATAATATTGCTCGACAACGGCGCGAGCATCACTCGTGGCTCCACTATGCAGGTGGTTACCAACACTTCGGCCTTGGCTTATTTGTGATGTGCGTTGACTATTGACGGTTTGTTGGGAGCTGGCAGGGGTTCCAACTTTGCTGCTACAGCCAGGCACACATTGATTCGCCTGCTGCTTGAGTTGTTTAATCTCAGTTTGAAGTTGGCGTAAGGTTTGAGCCGATTGTTGGGCTTCATTACGATTGACAACATAGTCGCCATAGGCAGTTGCAAACCCAATTGTGCCTACAGCAATAGCCGACGCAAGGGTAATCCCAGCACAAAGTGGTGCTGTTGCCAAACAAAGCCCTGCCGCAGTTACACTGATTGCCCCACTCGTAATTGCTAGCCCAATCTTTTGGCGATCCCAGGCTTCGGTGGTGGGAGCCCGGGGCAATATACCGAATGTTGGTGGCAAATAACGGCCAGCAAGCGGAATGGTCGTTGCAATCGATTGCTCCTCCCAGGCGTTCCAGTTTACTTCATTGGCAATGCTCGAACTCGTGCCTTCGGTACTTGCCGTGCTATAAAGCCGCTCGGTTCCCGTAATAATGGTGTGATCAGTGCGAATTTCGGTGACGGTTTGCACTCGCAGCGAGTTTGGTACTAAATCAATCGCTGGGACTGGGAAGGCTGCCATTAATGGGTGATTGGCTGGAGTTTTAACCCATGCAGGCATTTCGGCAAAGATAATGCCCCAATCCTCGTTGCGAGGTAATGCGCCATAGCCACAAAATCCACCACTGCCAGGGCAATAGGTGCTGCCAAAAAGCTCTTGTCCATCATCAAATTTATCGCGGTCGGTTGATTCGCGATTCATGTTCAGCCCCAAATCCCAACGCTCAGCGAGATCGGGGATGGAATCTAAATCGTCGTCACGACAGTTTGCAAGCTGGCTAGGCCAGCCAGCGAATGGTTTACCATTTGCTGGTGGGCTGCTTCGTTCGTGGCGCATCCAGCTACGGGCGGCCTGAACTTCGCTACCATCATGTTCACCATCGCCATCGGTATCGGGCATAAGTGGATTGGTACACCACCATTGCTCTTGGGTATTTGTCAAGCCATCATTATCATCATCAATACTCGAGCCACTAGCGATGGCAGCTGTTTGTTCAGGCCGCAGTTGTTGCATTTGGGTATACAGCAACGAACGATTGGCTTTTGAAGGTGTTTTGGCAACTACCTTGGCGGCCTCAAAGAGCGGTTCAAGGGTTGCTACGAGTGTAGGTGGGCTAGCGGTGTGTTTGAGTAGTTCAGAGAGCCCATTGGTTTCAGTTGGGCCAAAACCCAGTCGCGCAAGTTTATCGAGCATGAGTTCATCAACTAATACAAGCAGCCGATCTGCTTCTTCATGTAAGATGCGTAGATCAAACTGTTGTAAACGCTGTTTTGTATAATCAGTTGGCTGATAGAGCACTGTTCGATAGAGAATACTGCCATCATTTGGTATTGTGGATGGCACAGGCTGTAGACCATAGACATCAGCAGTTGGCCAATAGGTTGAGAGCAGGCTGCATAGCAATAGTAGTGCGAGTAGGCGGCGATTAAGGCGGTTTCGCATTTCAATCCTCCTAGCGAGAAAGCACCAACACCGTTACAACTAGTAGCGAATCCGTTAACCTGTTGAGCAATCGTAACCTCCTCGATATACGTCATTAATCCTAAACTACCTACTCCAGATATCACCCAATCATGGCTACAAACCCCCGCAGTTGTTAGGAGTGATCGACCTCAAGGTGTCCAGTCTAGAGGCGTAGTATCCATTGCGAATGCAGCGGAAGGTTTGTTATGATGCTGATGGTAGCGAATAGTTGGGCGAAGTGAAAGCAAAAAAGCAGTC
Organism: Chloroflexota bacterium; assembly: GCA_020161265.1. Taxonomy (NCBI): domain Bacteria; kingdom Bacillati; phylum Chloroflexota; species Chloroflexota bacterium. Next base: position 329,004 of record JAIUOC010000003.1, read on the forward strand.
ATAAAAAGCAGTCATAAAAAGCAGTCATATGCAATGCACGACTGGAAGGATGGGTGTATGCAGAAAAAACCACGGCAGGAGGCTAACGCTCGGGCCAAGCAGGCCTATACTTTGGTCAATGATCTGCGGGAGCAACTGGGGTTTACTTGGAATGATATTTCTCAGGCAACGACATATGCACAATCATCAATTAGTAATTGGCGAGGGCGAGGGATTGGTACAACTCAAATCACGCTGGTTGGCGATCTGATTAGGTTGTTTGCCAAGGGCAACCGTGGGCTACAATGTACTGCCGATGATGCCGCGCGGCTCGTAAGTTTAACCTACCCTGAGCACGTTGTGGCGGAGCACTATCAATATCTGCTGGGGCTCTTCAGCCATACTGAACTTGCGCTCGCACTCCATCTTCATGCGCCATTTGTGGCCTATACCCTTGAGCAAGCAGGCATGCTTTGCTTAAATGTACGGCCTGAAATCCATTTACATCTAGGGCGGCTGCAAGCACCACGCGAGCTTCAATTAATTGGGCGTGAGCGGTTGCTGAAACACTGGCGTGCCCGTTTGCTTAAGCCCGATCTTCGCTTGCTGACGATTGGAGGGCCAGGTGGGATTGGCAAAACCCAATTTGCCCTGCATCTTGCCGATAAACTTCAACAACAATTTACTAGCGTTCAAAGTATCGATCTTAGCAATATTACGCAGGCCGAGGATGTAGTTGGGGTGCTCGTTCGCCAGATTTTGCCCCCCGATCAACCACAAACTGCTGGTACTCCAACTGAACTTGGTCAATTGATCGACTATGTGCGCCAACGGCAGATGTTGCTTGTGTTAGACAATCTTGAGCAGCTTTTGCGACCAGGTGAGGGGCTTGAACAGATTCAGCGCTTGCTGCATGAATTGCTCAAGGCTACCGATTGGCTCAAACTGATTGTCACCAGCCGTCAAACCCTGAATCTTCCATTTTGGGAGCATATCTGTGAACTACCTCCGCTTGCAGTATCAGCATCTGAGCCTGAAAATTCTGGCATCAGCCCAGCAGTTCAACTGTTTATCAAGCGTGCGCAAACATGGGATGCTACCTTTACCCCTACGCTTGAACAGCTGCAGGAGATTAGCGCAATTTGCACACGGCTTGATGGGATTCCTTTGGCGATTGAACTTGCAGCAGCCCGTTTACGCCAAATTGGAGCCTTGACTCCTTGGCTTACCCAGCTTAATCTCTTGGGCTTTGCCTCGTTTGATCAAGCTGGTGGCTCACTTGATCGGCATCAGACATTGCGGGCTACGATTGAATGGAGTTATTGTCTTTTAAGGGCTGACGAGCAACGAATTTTTCAGCAACTTGCTATTTTTGCCGATGGATGGAGTCTTGATGCAGCCCAAGCGATTTGTTTTCCGACCCTCGACCAAGCCTATGGCTTAAGTATGCTTGGGCGCTTGGTTGATACATCGCTGATTCAAGTGATGCCAAAAGCGACGAGCCATCAACGCTATACCATGTACAATGTCATTCGTGAATTTGCCCTCGAATATTTTGCCAATGATCAAACTGCAGTTGAGATTGCCCAACGCCATGCTCACTACTATAGCCAACTCGCCATCAATTTGACCACCAAAATTAAAAGTTCTGACCGTTCCAATGCGTTGGCAGAACTTGAATCGTTGCATGCGAATATTGCGATAGCTCTCGAATGGTTGATTGAACATCAATTGCTTGAGGCTGCCACCCTTGCCGATAGCTTGACATATTTTTGGGGAGTGCGGGGATATGCCCGTGATGGCTTGCGCATCCTATTGCGTTTCGAGCCAACAGCGCTACCGCAAGCACTTCGTCCGCAGTTTCACTATAATCTTGGCTGGCTTTACGATAGCTTGCGCGATTATGATGCTGCATCGAAACACTATCAGATTTGTGCCAGTTATTGGAAACACCAGCCTTCATCGCTGGATTGGGCGAGGGTGCTTTATGCCCAAGGGCGGGTTGCTCGTTCGCAAAACCATTTTACCGAGGCTGAGCGTTTGTTAACCGAAAGTTTGGTGGCACTTGCTGATCAGCCTGAACCATGGCTTCAGACGGCAATATTAAGTGTGCTTGGTTGGGTCCAAACCCAGATGAATACATTTGAAATAGCCGAGTCCACCCTGCAGGAGAGTCGGAGGCTGAGCCGCTCCGTTGGTGATCCAGATCTCGAAGCGATCACTTTGCTGAATATGGGTAGTTTGTGTGCTCGAATGGCAGAGTATGCCTCGGCTCAGGCCTACCTTATTCAGGCAAAAGCGATCTTTGAACAACTTGGCAACCTTGGGCAATTGGCGGTTTGTCTTAATAATTTGGTAGCAGCCAGTAGTGATGACCATAACTATAGCCAGGCAATCGATTATCTTGCCGAATTGCTGCCGCTGCTCAAGACCCTTGATGATCACGAGGGAATCATCTATTGGTATCTAAACCGCGGCGAGCTGGCACTTAAACAAGACCAATTCGCCCAAGCTCGGGCTGATTATGTGAGTGCGTTGCGCCAAGCCGAGCGAGCTAATTTTGGGTGGCCGTATGGGGCATCAATAACGGCCTTAGCCAATATCCAAGCTAAAATTGGTCATTTTACAGCTGCTGCCCAATTGATTGGTGCTGCTGATCAAGCCTACGAGGTATGTGGTGCTGATGCTGCACTCTTTGATCCATGGCGCTCGCAAACGCTTGGCTTAATTCAACAACAGCTCAATCCTGAGCAGGAGCTACACCTGCATAAACAAGGTAAACGGATGCCGATTGGGCGGATTATCCAACTGAGTGTTAGCGAGTAAGCGGGGCTATTAACCACAATAGCCCCGCCAATCGTTATCGATTAATCAGCGGCAGATAGATCGGCTGGCTTTGGTTGATCATAAGATTATCGAGCAGCCAGCCACGATCTGATCCGTCGCGGTCAACGGTCATGCGCAACCGTAAACGAATGGTTTGATTCTGAAATGAACGTAGGGAGATTCTGACTGGTTTCCAATGAGGAGTTGACCATTCATCGCTGCTTGGGGTTGCTGGGCGTAGGCCATGTGCGCCGCCGCCAGTGAAATCGGCGATGATCTGCCAGGTTAGGCCATTATCGGTTGAAACTTCCACACTCCCATGATCATCGCCTGCTGCGGTTCGGGCAAACACGTAATCGTGCTCGAAGGAAAGCACTGGATGCTGACAATTAGCTAGGTTAATTGGCTCGTGGAAGGTTAGGGTACTTGTCAGATATTGATTTGGTGCGACGGCTTGGGCATAGGCATGGCCCGGGCTATCATCAAGGGCAACCTCGCCACTCGCTAAGCGCGATGTAGCCCAAGTTCCTTGAATTTGCCATTTGCCCAATTGGCTATTAAATGTTTCAGCAAAACATGCAGGTGTTGGTGGGTAAAGGGCGAGTGCTGGTGCTGGTACGCTTGACCCATCACCATTGGTTAAGCTCGTTCGGTAATAACCTGGGGCAAGTGCAGCGGTTAGGGTTATGCTGCCACTGCTGGAGTTATGCAATGTAACGCTTAAACTGATCGTGCTGGTTAGCGTTTGCAAGTGAAGTGTTGCTGGTGCCAGTAAGTTGTTGCCGCTTACCAGCAATGTGTTGGTAAGCCCACTGGTGATCATGGTTGGTGTTAAACTTTGAACGCTTGGCTGCGAATGCCCACCTATTAATGTATAGATGCCTGGCTTTGGCGCATGAGCCGCGGCAACATTATAGGTTGTGTTCAAAACGGTCGATAAACGCTCCCAATAGGTTCCATTCCAAAAGCCAATCGCTAAATCTGGCTCTTCAACATTGGCTGTAATCAGATCATAACCAAGATATTGAAAACTAACTGAGCCTGAAATTGGTTGGGTTTGTTGGGCGGTAACGAGTTGATAGCCTTGCCCCACGTTTACCACCCCTGCTGGTAAAGCCGGAAGTTCGGCCATCTCTTGAATCGCATAAAATTGGCCAACTTCAAAGGTCGCTTTGGTATAGAAGGTCATCTGTCCATCGGGAGATAGTAACGGTGCACCACCCAACCGATAGTAACCGCCACCACCGCGATAGTAACCGCCACCACCGCGATAGTAACCGCCACCACCGCGATAGTAGCCTGGGTTTCCGCCAATTGAGTAGGCGATAAGTGTTTCGCGGCGTGGGTTTGTCTCACTTGCTGGCTCTTCAACCCATACTTGAATATGGCCACTCATCGAGGGATATTGGCTTACCAAGCTTCCACGGTAGCCATCGCCAAAATGCTCAAGCAGTACTGGTGAACCAGCCGATCCATCATCAGGAAAGAGCCGTGCTTGTAAACTTAAGCCTGGTTGAATTCCAGTTACCTGAAGTTTGAGGGTTGTGCTGGTAACTGGCGAGAGCGTTACGAGTGGTTTCCAAGCAGCATCATGCTTAAGCGTAATATATTGATCATCGATGCTCAACACTTCACAACCAAAGTGTTGTGTGCCACGATCAAAAAGACAAAACCGATCGCCCGGCTGTGCCCCTCGGCCTAAGATGCGGTTTTGATTGTTGACAGTACTGCCCAGAGGCATAATCGTATCGTCAGTTAGAGCTGGGGTCTGCTGGTTTGTAATCAAGAATCCGCGAGCTTTGGCTGAACTGGTTGTATTACCAGCATATTCTAAGTATAAGGTAGGATCAACCAAAGGAGTGGTAGGAGTCAAGGGGTCAACGATTTGCACATTCGTGAAGACGAAAGGCATTTGTTGTGGCCCAGCCAGCGGCATAGTCGGAGTTATCAGTGCCGGATACCAAAGCCGAAGTGTTTCCCATTCAGTTCGTTTTAACTCCTGCGCTGCGAGGGTTTCCTGACAGTGTGCTTGCCACACCTCAGGATCAAAGACAAATTCGGTATTTGTTGGAAGATACACATCACCCATCGCGCTTCCCGCGCATGTATCCACCGGAACCAAGAGCTGATCTGCTTGGATTCCAAGGTAAGTGTCTTCCATGAAAAATAAATAATGGCTTAATTCATGGGCAAGAATAACCGACCAATCAGTGCTAATATCTTCGCCAGGAATTCCATTGCGATTCCAGTGGGAACCAATATGCACTTGTCCTATATCGTAGATCACCTCAGGATGTTCAAGATCAAGGGTTTTGGTTAAGACGATTCCGCCCTCGCTGGCGAAAGGTCGGAGCCGATTTGTTGCATGGATCACAACATCGGCATAATTGAGTTGCTCTCCATTCTGGTAGACGCTTATTTTTCCTAAGGCTACCTGGCCATTAGTAAAGTCATAGAGATAGCGTGAAGCGCGATGGAGATCTGACTCAAGTTTTTGCAGGTAGGTGGGGGAGTGTGATGCATCCCATTCGAGCGCAATTTTCAAGTTAAAGAGCAATAATGGATGTTCTGGTCGCGCAATCAACTCTTGCGTGCCGGGCGTGGTGATCGTCCAACCATCCAAGCCCATCTCAGTAGGAACCCCATTTGTATGATAAAGGCTGTAGGCATAGGTTGTTGTAATTGGCACAAGGGCGATTAAGCGATCATCTGGCCGTAATTCGCTTTGGCCTTGCAAGTAGCCTTGACCATCGGTAATAAATGGCGCACTGCCCTGACTTGCTGCCATAGGCCGCCCACCGCCGCTTTGACCTGCGCCTAGTCGGTAGACGATTGCTCCTGCCGCAGCGATTGGTGGTTGCTCGGCGGTGGCATGCAGCACCCGCACGCCTGTGCCACGCACTCGGAATGGAAATGAGTTCGTTGTATAGGCTCCATAACGATAGCTACCAGCAGTACTATGCGCCTGAGGCAGTACACTAGGATACATTCGAAGCTGAACCGCCATTGTATCGTTGCTGCCACGAACTCCACTCCTGAAAAGATCCCAAGTATAGCTATTTGGCCCAAGATTTGGTTCACCAAGCGTTCCGCTTAATGGAATTGCAGCAGTCCAGTGACCACCACCCATGCGTGAGAAGGCTAGATCAACCTGACGAGCTGGGGCATACCGCAGGCTATAGCTAATTGGTAGTTGGGGATCACTCAAAATCGTCGGGTTGGCGATCCCATCTGCGGCTAACCCACCAGGATGTTCAAGCAAGGGTTGTGGAATAACGCCTTGATGCAGGAGGTTGAAGCGTTGGTTTTGATAGATCGCTGTGGTAATTGTATCAGCGGGATTTGTACCTTGGTTTTCGCCGCTTGCACTGAGATAAGCGATCGCTAGATCGTGATCACCATCAGCATCGGCATCGCCGCAAGCCCCGGCAAAAGCTCGCCCAGCGGTTGGGGTTGACCATAAAGCTGAGCGACTCAGGCTGCCAGCTTCGTTAAGGTACAGCCGACTGGGAGTACCTTCGTTAAAGGCCAACAGATCAAGATCGCCGTCACCTTCGATATCACATGCTTCAAGTCCATTCGATGGGTCGTTTTCGCGTGATGACCAGATCGGTCGTACATCCAATGTTTCGCCTTGGTTGAGAAACACGCGATTTGGTTGATTATAGTTAGCAACCAAGAGATCTTGTAGACCATCGCTATTAATATCGGCCCAAGCAATATCCCGAGTCCGATCACGGTAGGTTATATTGTTCCAAAGCAGATTAAATTGATAGTGTGGGGTTAGTGCTAAGGGGTCACGTAATCCATCGTTACGATAAACTTGGGTTGGCTGACCATCATTTGCAACCGCCAGATCGATATCGCCATCACCATCAACATCGCCCCAAGCTAGATTGCGAGTTGCCTGTACAACTGGAGCGACCCATGCATCATACATTGTTACACTAAAGGGTTGCGTTTGACCAATTGGTGGTGGTTCAGTCGCCCGATTGCCAAGAATATAAATTGGGGCTTGATTTCGCCCGACAGCCATGTCAAGATCGCCATCATTATCAACGTCGCCAATCGCTAGCGAGGCATAGTCGGTGCCAAGCCGGACATCTTGCCAACCTGGCCGTCCATTAGGGCCAAAATTTCCATCGCCATGATTAAGAAACATGGCTAAACCTGTGCGACTTGCAGTCACCAGATCAAGCTTTCCATCCATATTCATGTCGGCCCAAGCAATATCAAAGAGATTGTCTTGGCCAGACGATTGCCAGATGGGCGTAGTTGAGAGAGAGCCGCCGATATTCTGATAAACTTGTACTCCTTGATAACTTGCAATAGCAAGATCGAGCAAGTTATCAGCATCGAAATCGCCCCACGCCATTCCACGCACCGATATACCTACTGGAAGCGCCCATTGCGGCGCTGCAAATGGCGCTTGTCCATTGAGATACAGTCGGTTTGGATCTTCGTTATTTGAACGGATGATATCCAGATCACCATCATTATCAATATCGCCAGCCGCTAAACCATAGGATATATCCCGCTCGTTTGAAGTCCAGTCGGGAGTTTCTGGGTAAGTTCCAGCTTGTGCAAGATAGATCTGCATCGGGCCATGCGGTTGTTGTGGCGTATTACCACTCACGCTAATAACATCTAAATCATAGTCACCATCAATATCTTCTACGATTAAGTCTTGAGTTTTATCAGGGTTCGTTGACGACCAAGTTGGGGTTAGGGCCAACGTTCCACTGATATTGTCAAAAAAGCGATTACCATGGCTTTCGCTGGCAATAAACAGCTCGGGATAGGTATCGTGATCAATATTCCGCCATACGACACTGGTAGAGGCTTCAATTTGGGGTGCTTGCCAGACTGGATTCGCCGTAAGCAGGCCATTTAGGTTGTGATAGACTTGAGTTTTAGCGTTGCCACTATAGTTGGCAAAAGCTGCATCGAGATCATGATCGCCATCAACATCATCAAGTGCCACATAGACTGCTGGCAAGGCTATGTCCGAATTCCAGACAGGACTTGCACCCAAGGTTCCATCGCCTTGGTTGTAATACATGACTGCTTTGTTTTTATAGCAGGCAACCACAACATCTAAGTTGCCGTCGCCATTCATATCGCCAAGTGCTAAGCTCCAACCGTGGTGAAGTAGTGGGGAGCGCCAACTTGGATGGTTTGGAAAGTGGCCCTGTTGATTGAGGTAGATTAGAATCGGCCCATCGAAGGTGACTACAACGAGATCAAGCCAATTGTCACGATTCATATCGCCAAGGGCAATATCGCGCACCCGGTCGTTATCATCGACATCAACGTACCAACTTGGCAGTGGTTCTAGGCTCCCTCGTTGATTGCGATACATTCGAATACCGCCAGCATCGTCGCCGAAGAAAACATCGAGCCATCCATCATTATCGCTATCACCCCAGGCGGTTGAGGTTGTTTCATAACGATCATTTGCTAGCCAAATTGGCTCAAGCGTTACTGTTTGGGGGGATGCTGGCGCAGCCAAGAGTTGCTGATTGGTGTGGGTATGTGGCAGGAAACTAAGGGTTAGCAGCAATAATGCGATGATTCGAAATCGGTGTAACGTACTCAAAAGAAACATGGCTGTCCTCCTGATGGGGATCTATCAATAGACCTACAGGAATGGACACTACGCACACTATTACAACATCAATAAGCAAAATAATACTCTGATGGTTCTTTCTAGACTGGACGAACAGATTATACACCAATATATTTTCTTGCGGAACAGGAATATCGCTGCCATGCGGTGCGTGGGATGGTTGCGATGTCGCGCCCATTTGACTAGAGACTATCGCATAAATGGTAGGATTCCTCTATTGTTGTCGATGGAGAAATCGCATGGAATTGACGAATTGCGCAATGGCAGGTTGTCGCACCCCTCATCCCTGAACCACCCCGCCGTCCTGATGGGTGTGGGCGGCCTTGGCGGCCAGTTCACTTTTGGACGGAATTCTCTGGATCTTTTGGGTTAGTGCTCCTTTTTTAGCCGAAAAATTCAATCCGTCTTTTGCATATTTTCTCAATAGTGGATACGATCATCCAAATCCTTTATCCCCAATTCTAAAGTTCTTGGATTATCCCAAGAAAGGATGTTATGAAGCAGGCCGTTGGTGATTCATCAATTTCTTTGCCACCCAATCACGCCGACCCATCCGTTCGCCGCCAGCGCTGGCTTGGGATTGCGGCCATGTTGCTTTCGGCGATCGCTTTTGGCTGGCTGGGTGTGTTTGCACGACTGGCCTACGCCGATGGTGCTGAGCCGATCACGGTTTTATGTTTACGATTCAGTATTGCCGCTGTGGTCATGTTTGGTATTCTGCGGGTTCGTGGTGAACGGCTGCCACGTGGAAAGCTGCTCGTCGGTCTCTTGCTACTGGGTGGAATTGGCTATGTGGCTCAATCGTTGGCCTATTTTGTTGCGCTTACCATGGCCTCGGCGGGCTTAGTTGCGGTGTTGCTCTATCTCTATCCTGGCTTGGTTACCATAATCTCGGTTGTGGTTTTTAAGGAACGGCTGACCTCTCGGATGGTGCTGGCGCTAGTGTTGGCATTGGCAGGCTCGGCGTTGGCAATCGGGCCGATTGGTGGTGGCAAGCCGCTCGGTATCATTTTCGCAATCAGCGGGGCGGTGATCTACGCTATTTATATTACGGCGGGGAGCCGAATTACTGCCCAAGCTGGAGCCATCCCTTCATCAACCGTGATTATGAGTGCAGCAGCAGTGGTATATATTGGAATAATGCTTGCCCGAGGTCCGGTCTGGCCAGTAAGCATGGACGGTTGGCTGGCGATTATTGGGATTGCCCTGATTTCCACCGTGTTGGCGATTGTTATGTTTTTTGTTGGACTCGAACGGATTGGCCCAACGGCGGGATCGACGATCTCAGCATTGGAACCCTTGGTATCAGTGGGTGCAGCGGTTGTCGTTCTGCATGAACCAATTAGCCTCTGGCAACTTGGTGGTGGCTTGCTCATTCTGATAGCTGTGGTCTTGCTAGCACGCCATTCGTGAGCAGCCTGAAGCCGATAGTCATTCGTGCTCGGCAAGGTTGCCATCCTATGCATCCTGCGTATAATGCAAACGCTGATCATCGGCTCGGTGATCATTAATTTGAACATTTCAAGGATGAGGTATGGCTCAGACATCACTCGAACAAACTGACTTGTCGCCACGTCGCGAGGCCTTACAACTCTGGATTCCCTTGGGGATTGTGCTGCTTTTGACGATTGTGACGACCTTCTTTTTAACTGGTCAGTATCAAATTGCCGCTGGCAAGGGGATTGTGCAAGGCTTGGGCGAGCCGTTACCAATTTCGTCATCGGCACATTTAATTGTTGTGCCATGGTTTTTCAATTGGCAAGATCCCTTTTTTCAAACCCAAACCTTTGATGTTGCCCTGCATATGGGCACATTAATTGCTTTGCTGTTGTTTTTTTGGCGCGATTGGTTGAATTTGATTATGCATATGCATCAACCACGCAGCCAACAAGGCCGCATGTTTTGGTTTATCGTGTTGGCATCAATTCCAGCTGGGATTGTCGGTTTGCTCTTAGATAGTTTGGCGGAAGAGTATTTTCTTGATAAATATTTGGTGATTGCCGCCACAATGAGCATTATGGGAGTTGTGCTCTACATTGCTGATCGCTTTGCCCCGCGCCGTTATGAGTTGAGCGACTTGACTTGGAAACATGCCTTGTTGGTTGGCTGCGCTCAAGCATTGGCATTAATTCCTGGGGTTTCACGCTCTGGCAGTACCATGACGATGGGTCGTGCCTTGGGTTTTACCCGCGAAACTGCCGCGCGTTTCTCGTTTTTAATGGCGATTCCCATTACCTTTGGGGCTGGTGTGCTTAAATTGCGCGATATTGATAGCTCGCAATTGACTGCACCCTTTTGGCTGGGAATTAGCGTCTCATTTGTGGTGGGAGCATTGGCGGTTGGCTTTTTGCTGCGCTATGTTCGTACTAACTCATTTTTGCCGTTTATTATTTACCGCCTTGTAATTGCAGCGGTGATTGTGGCCGTCTATCTCGCCCGCTAACTGTTCTGGCGCAATCCGTGCAGGAGGAAGCATGATTTGTAGCGCGTGCCAAGCCAACGTTCGGGATACAGCTCAGCATTGTACTACCTGTGGCGCAAAAATTAATCAGCCAAGTGCCGCAACTGGACCATTGCCACAAGCCAAGGTAGCCAAGCCACGGCGGCGCTGGGTTAAATCGTGGTGGAGCTTTATTCTGGGCGTTTTAAGTACAGGCTTGATCTTGCCGCTCATCGGGATTATCGCTTTGTGGATTTTTGGCGGCACGAATGCGGCTCGCACACCATCGCCAGTGCCCGATGAACGCCCCGATATCAGCGTCGATATTGATCATAGCTATATCGAACAAGCGATTGCGACCAACCCCGATTTTCAAAATCCCCAAGTGATTTTGGGCAATCATCCCAAGGGCGGCGTGGCAATGACCGTCACGCTAGGCTACCCGTTGCCCTTGGTTGGTGTGCAAGATATTCAAGCCCGTACCCAAATTGCCGCGATCGATGGTAAGTTGGTGGTAACAACCGAGAATGTTGGCTTAGGCGAAAATGGTCGGCTGAGTATTCCAGGCTCGGTGATTGAAAATATGCTTAGCTCAACCCTCAACGAAGAGATTGATAAGCGCCTGCGTTCAAATCCACAGCTGGAGATTGCGATTATCAACACAAGTACCACTAATCAGGTCTTGCGGGTAGCCGCAATTATCACCACCAAACCAAAGTAAAACCCTTCTCCCATAATCGAGAGAAGGGTTTGCTTGGCAAGTTTGGTTATTCGGTAACCTCAACCTCGATTAAAAAGAGTTGGTTGGGGTCAGCAGTCTCAAAGCCACGCTGATACGCCAAGGCAAAACTGCCTGAGCCAACTTCGACCGCTTGGAAATAGAAGGTTTCGGTGCCGCCAGAGCCTGGTTTCGGATTTGGATCTGAGGATTGAAATTGCGCTGCGCCTTGTTGCTGCAACAGTTTGCCAGCATCAGGGCCAGTGCTCCAAGCAAAGCCCGTGCTGGGGTTGCTGTCCAGCACAATTTCGATGATCTCGCCTTTTTTTAGGGTAATTTTGCTATTGTTATCTTGCATGGTCAGCCGCTTGACGCTGGCATCGCTGCTTGCTTGATTTTGGCTGGTTGGGCGACATTCGCCACGCTGAAAGGCCCATTCTTCACATTCGCTGCCATCGGGAAAGCCACAAAAACCCGTTTGATTGCCAGCTGCATCTTGGCGAATACTCAGCGTGCCCCCGTTTTGCGTACAAAATGCCGAAGCAGGATTGACCATATTGGCTGCAGGCACGGCGGTTGGTTGATTCGCGCCACAAGCGATCAAGAGACTCGCGCACAGCCCAAGGCCCAAACCGAGAATTGATTGACGGATCATGTATTTTAGCTCCATTGCCAGATTTCCACGGGAGAACGTTCTCGTTGTTTGCAATTGCACTAGTCTAACGTGCTAGCTAGCTAGATTGTTCCCAATCTGGTAAGAGCATTTTTAAGCTTGGGCGATAATCCAAGCCCATTGTTCGGGGCTGCATGGCACAACCGAAAGCCGCGATTGGCGCACCAAGGCCCAATCAGCCAAACTAGGCTCGGCTTTGATTTGGGCTAAACTTACGGGCTGAGCAAGCGGGCCAACTGGCTCAATTTCAACTACAACATGCTTAGGATTCTCGCTATTGGGGTCGGGGTAGGCGGTGCGACTAATCCGCGCAATTCCAACTGCGGCTCGTACATCGCCGCTGTGATAGATCAAACATTGGTCATCAAGCTGCATGGCACGGAGATTAATCAAGGCTTGGGCGTTGGTTACGCCATTCCAAACCGTCGAACCATCGCGCAGCAAATCTTCCCAGCTAAACTCGTTTGGCTCAGTTTTGAGCAACCAAAACGCCATGTATATGCTCCTTAACTCAAAAGCACGGATGGCAACAACCACCCGTGCTCAAACCTGTGGTTAATCAGGCTTACTTATCGTTTTCAGCGACTTTGTTCCAATCCAACACTTCCCACCACGTTTTGATGTAGTCGGGGCGGCGGTTTTGGTAGCGCAAGTAGTAAGCGTGTTCCCAAACATCTAAGCCCAACAAGGGGGTTTGGCCTTCCATGACTGGTGAGTCTTGGTTGGCGGTGCTAGTTACGGCCAATTTACCTTCGCTGGTGCGCACCAACCAAGCCCAGCCTGAGCCGAAGCGAGTGGTTGCAGCTTTGGCAAATTGTTCCTTGAAGTCATCAAGTGAGCCAAAGGTCGCGTTGATTTCATCGCCAAGTTTGCCGGTTGGTTCACCGCCGCCATTTGGGCTGAGAATGTTCCAGAACAAGCTGTGGTTGGCATGGCCACCGCCGTTATTGCGCACAGCGGTGCGAATATCTTCGGGCAAACTGTTCAAATCGCTGATCAACTCGTGCAATGATTTGCTTTGCAATTCGGGATATTTTTCCAAGGCAGCGTTGAGGTTATTCACATAGGCAGCATGGTGCTTGCCATGGTGAATTTCCATGGTTTGCGCATCGATTGCTTTTTCTAAGGCATCGGTTGCATAGGGCAACGCTGGCAGTTCAAAAGCCATTGTATGGACTCCTTTTGATCTCAAGGATGCGACTTTGCACGCATCAACACACGGTTCCCACTTCTATTGTAGCAGAAGTTGGGCCATGCTTGATGCACAATCTTGGGCACATTTGGAATCATGGGGATCGGGGATCGGTTGCTGGGGGTCAGGGATCAGAGATCAGGGATCAGAAATACTGAAACCGCGAAGAACGCGAAGATCGCGAAGGCTGGAGATCGGAAATCAAACAGCTTTAGGTTGATCAGGCAACCACTGCAAATCAAAAATTGAACTTTATGCAGGGGGATGAAAACCCACTGCGTTTCCCTCCGGTGGAGGGACGGAAGGGTGGCGAAACGATGAGTTCGTTCTCAAGCACCCAATTGGCTAAAATGTGTTAAGCTTAATCCCAACGATGATTAATCCCATGCAATCCCAATTGCTACCACAATAGATGTAGGAACTTCATGAGCGAACAACGCCGTTTTTCCAAGCCCGAAGTGATGAGTCCGGCGGGCTATTGGCCGCAGTTGCACGCCGCAATCGAAGCAGGTGCAGATGCGGTTTATTTTGGTTTGAAGCATTTTACCGCCCGTGCCAAGGTGGGTTTTACGCTCAGCGAGTTGCCCGACGTGATGCGTACCCTGCATCAACGTGGTGTGCGCGGCTTTGTGACCTTCAATACCTTGGTGTTCGAACACGAATTGCGCGAAGCCACCCGCTCGTTGGCAGCGATTGCCGAGGCTGGAGCCGATGCGGTGATTGTGCAAGATATTGGCATCGCCCAGCTTGCCCGCCAAATCGCCCCCGAAATGGAAGTGCATGGCAGCACCCAAATGAGCATCACCAGCGCTGAAGGGGTTGACTTAGCGCGGCGGTTTGGAGCTAATCGGGTGGTTTTGGCCCGTGAATTATCGCTTGCTGAAATTGCGGCAATTCGCCAAGCCACCGATTGCGAGCTAGAAATGTTTGTCCATGGGGCGTTGTGTGTCTCATATTCTGGCCAATGTTTCTCCTCAGAAGCTTGGGGCGGGCGCAGTGCCAATCGTGGCCAATGTGCTCAAGCTTGTCGTTTGCCCTACCAATTGTTGGTTGATGGCAAACATAAACCCTTGGCCGATGCCCGGTATTTGCTCTCGCCAGGCGATTTGTATGCTGTGCCCTTGATGCACGATATTATCAAATTGGGCATTTCGTCGCTGAAAATCGAAGGCCGCTACAAAGATGCCGATTATGTGGCCTTGACTACCAGCGCCTATCGCAAGGCGGTTGATGAGGCTTGGGCTGGCTTGCCCTTGAGCATCACGCCCGCCGAAGAGTTGCAATTAGAGCAAGTCTATTCGCGTGGCTTAGGCACATTTTTCATCGGCGGAACCAATCATCAAACCGTGGTCAATGGCCGTGCGCCGCGTCACCGTGGCGTATTAATCGGTATGGTCAGCGATATCTATGGCGAACGGATTGTGCTCAAGCCCCACGAAAATCATGCTATTGCCCCGCTCAAGGCTGGCGATGGCGTAGTGTTTGATGCCGCCAATTGGCGCAGCCCTGAAGAACGTGAAGAAGGTGGGCGAATTTATGGCATCGAAGCCTTGCCAACTGGCGAAATTGAGCTACGTTTCGGCCCGCAAGCGATCAAACCCAACCGCATTCGCATTGGCGATTTGATTTGGCGTAGCCACGACCCTGAGCTTGATCGCGCTGCTAAGCCGTTTTTAGAGGCCGCCGCGCCTGTCGCCAAACAACCTTTGCAGGTGCATGTTGTAGCCCACGAAGGCCAGCCTTTACAATTAACCTGGACGGTCAGCAATTATCCTCAATTCAGCGTAACCGTGCAATCGCCTGAGCCATTGCCATGCTCACAAAACCGCGCCTTGACCAATGAATTTCTGTTTGATCAAGCCAGTCGTTTGGGCAACACCGCCTACAGTTTGGCCGAAATGAGCGTCGATATTAGTGGCCAGCCGTTTGTGCCAAGTTCGTTGCTGAACAACCTGCGCCGCCAAGCAATCGAGCAACTTAGTGCGTTGCAAGCCGCCGCACCAACGCGCCAGATTCAAGCGCCACTTGAGGTTTTGGCCCAAGCGCAACAAGCGGTTCAAGTAGCACCAAGCCTCAGCAATGCTCCCCAATTGCATATTTTGGTGCGCACGCCTGAGCAATTGCAAGCTGCGATCGCCGCCAAACCAGCCAGCATCACCCTCGATTATTTGGAATTGTATGGCTTGAAGCCAGCGGTTGAATTAGTTCAAGCTCATGGAATTACGGTGCGCGTGGCTAGCCCACGGGTGCTCAAACCTAGCGAGCAGCGGATTATTCACTTTTTGCTCAAGCTTGGCTGCGAAATTGTAGTCCGTTCAACGGGCTTGCTCGAAGCCTTGCGCCAAGAACAACACCCAGCCTTGATTGGCGATTTCAGCCTGAATGCCGCCAATAGCATTACCGCCAACACCTTGCTCGAATTAGGCTTAGAGCGGATTACGCCGACCCACGATTTGAATGCGGCCCAAGTTGCGGCCTTGGCTGAGCAATTGGGTAGTGCAGCGGTTGAAGTGATCGCCTATCAACATTTGCCTGTATTTCATACCGAGCATTGCGTGTTTTGCCGTTTTCTCTCGAATGGCACAAGCTTCAAAGATTGCGGCCATCCCTGCGAGAAGCATCGGGTCGAGTTACGCGATCTGAATGGGCGGGCGCATCCAGTAATGGCCGATGTTGGCTGTCGCAATACGGTTTTTGGGGCTGAAGCTCAAACGGCTGTGGAGCATCTTGATGCCTGGCGAGCCGCTGGCATTGTGCATTATCGCTTGGAATTTGTGCACGAAACTGCTGAACAAGTAGAGGCAATTATTGCCGCCTTTGATCGCACGTTGCAAGGCCAGCAACCAAGCAGTGTTTTGGCCGAGCAATTGCGCAAGGCAGCGCCGCAGGGCATCACCCAAGGCAGCTTGTTTATTCCCAACGATTATCTGCGCGTACCGTTGATGCAGTAGTGAGCAAGGGGTCAGGGGCTAGTTGTCAGGGGTCAGAAAAAGTAGAGCTAATTCTTAATTTCTGACCCCTAGCCTCTGAATCCTAGTCTCCACTTACAAATAGCGCTCGAAAAACTCGGCGACTCGTTTGACATAGGCTGGGCGATCAGCGAAATACGCTCCGCAATGTGGCATGTCTTCAACAATCCACAGTTCTTTCGGGCCTTGGGCGGCGGCATACAAATCGTAGGCATCAACCACGGGAATCACCGTATCACCTGTGCAATGAATGACCAGCAATGGCCGTTGCCCATAGCGAATCAAGGCCTCGATTGGCCGCACGGCCTCAAAGCGATAGCCATAACGTTGAGCAGTAATGTGGTCGGCTAAAGCTCGCAATGGGCGACGCGGCAAACGCCGATTAGCCAAAGCAAAATCAACCAAATTGGCCATTTCGGCAAAGCTACTATCAGCAACGACCGCCTTAACCGCTGGCTGATTGGCGCTGCCCAACAGGCTAACCGCTGCACCCATCGAATAGCCAATTACCCCAATTTGCGCTTCAGGCAAGCGTGATTCAACATACTTGATCGCGCCATGCAAATCGCCAACCTCGTGATAGGCCAGCGAACAGATCGAATCATCGCTCTCGCCACGCCCGCGAAAATCGAAAATCAATACATTCATGCCTGCTCGCCACAAGCCTGAACCAATGCCGAGCAACTCGTCTTTGCGGCCCCGATGGCCATGGCAGCCAATCACAACCCGCTTGCTTTCAAGTCGGCCAAGCCACCAAGCACGAATTTGTAAGCCATCGACCGAATCAAACCGAACTTCTTCCCAATCGACCCCGGTTTCAAATGGCGTGAAAGCAAATAGCGTTTCACGTTTGAGCGCGGCAGTTGGGCCACTTAACCGATGGGCGGCATAGGCCGCAATGCCAGCAAGCGCACTGGCGGCGGCACTCAAGCCAGCCCCAAGCCATAATTTGCGTTTCATAACTACTCGATACTAAAAACCATTTCAACATCACCAATCCGAATCCGGTCACCAGGCCGCAGATGGTGCGGTTGATAGGCAGTCATTGGCACGCCATTGATGCTTGTGCCATTGATGCTGCCCAAATCAATTAATAAATGATGATCACCCTGTTGTTCGATCACGGCATGGCGGCGCGAGGCCACACCCCGATCATGCTCAGCCAAATCGATCTCAGGATGATGATTTTGCGCCGGATCACGCCGCCCAATTCGGCAAGGAAAGTGGGTTAATGCCAATTCCCACACAGCGCGGGGCGAAGTAATCACTAGCTTGGGCACAGCCCGTTTGATTGCCGCGCCACAACCAGCGCAAAACCGCGCATTAGGTTTATTCATGCGGCCACATTGATCGCAAATTGGGCCATTAGCCTGGGGCGGCGGCGACCAAGCTGGGGTTTGGACGGGCGGTGCCCACGATGGGGCTGGCTGTGGCACAGGTTGCGGCATTGGCTGTTGATATTGTGGCGGACTGGGATTGCCCCAAGCTGGCGCAGGGTTTGGGTTCGGATTACCCCAGGCTGGCGCAGGGTTTGGATTGGGATTATTGAAAACTGGTGCTGGCATCGACATCATGGTTGGATCATCGCGCTTATCGGGCACAATCACCCCACGATCAACCGCCAACAATGCTTGCTCAAACGAAGCCATGGTCTGAAAGCGCTTCTCGCGATCCATTGCCATCGACCGAATAATCACCTGCTCCATCTCTGGGGTAACCGATTGATTATGTTTGATCAGCGAGCCATCTTTGGGAGTTTGCAGCGGCACAGGTGGCAGGTTAGTCAACATATGCAGCAAGGTTGCGCCCAAGGCATAAATATCAGCCCGCGCATCAGTTTGGCCCTTGCCATATTGCTCAGGTGGCGCATAGCCAGCCGACCCCATAGCCACGGTATCTTTACTTTTATTGGTTTTGTAGGTTCGCGCCACGCCAAAATCGATCAGCTTAATAATGCCTTCAGGCGTGAGCATCACATTCGGCGGCTTCATATCACGAAAAATAATTGGGGGATTTTGGCTATGCAAATAATTAAGCACACGAGCAATCTGCACGCCCCAATTCAGCACATCACGTTGAAAAAATGGCGCGTTCATTTCACGCTGCTTATCTTCAAGCGTTTTGCCTTGGACAAACTCCATCACCAGCGTGGGGCGACCAGCCTGCTCAAATGAATCGACCACTTTGGGCAAGTTGGGATGATCGAGCGTTTGCAATAATTGCGCTTCTTGGTCAAAGAGCTTGCGATTTTCGGCAATTTCCTCGGGAGCGGCCTCGGCTGGTGGGCGCATCTCTTTAACCGCCCAGGTTGAGCCATCGCTGAGGCGCTCGCCACGATAGACCGCGCCCATGCCCCCGCGCCCGATGATGCCGAGAATCCGATATTGATCGTGTTGTCCTTGAAGGATCGTGCCATCAGGCAGCAAATCAGCAAACACAGTTTCCCCCGCCGCTACATGATTGCGTAGCCTGTATTATCAACGATTGATACGCCAAAAGTCAAAGGGTTGTGGCAACTATTAATCAACAATTAAGCAAAAAAACTCAACTTAGCTGCAAAAAAATCACGCCAAATTGCATCTATACCTAGTACAGGCTGTGCTTGACAATCCTTGGTAGGATAGGACGTATCTCCTAGCGTTCCACCAAGCCACACCAATATACCACTCTCTGTTGCCAATTAGTTCTCTGGGGAGTTGTAATGTCGCATTTATTACTAATCACGATTGGTCCAGTTCAAGATTTCATCGCCAGTGCTCGCCGAACCCGCGACCTCTGGTTTGGTTCGTGGCTGCTCAGCGAGTTGTCCAAAGCGGCGGCACAAAGCATTTATCAAGCTAAAGGTAATTTGATCTTTCCTTATCCAACCGATTCTGACCAAGATTTAGAGGCAAATAGTGCTTTCAATGTACCCAACAAAATTCTGGCCGAGGTAGAGGGCGATGTCAAAACGATTGCTGACGCAGCCAAAAATGGCTTGGATACCCGCTTGAACGAAATTCGTAACGGGGCATTTGCAAAAGTAACTGGTGCGTTTGATCAAGCCCGAGCCAATGACCAAATCAATGCTTTGATGGAATTCAATTGGGTTGCCCTGCCCTTAGGGACTGATTATGCGAAAACTCGCGAGCAGCTTGAACACCTGATGGCAGCTCGCAAAAATACTCGTAATTTTAGCGAGGTGACGTGGGGCACTCGTGCTCCAAAATCCTCAATCGATGGCGAACGTGAATCGGTGATTGATGAAAAATACTATCCCCCTGCTGGGATGGCGAATACCTCGCCAGAATACGCCAAAATCGTGACTAGGCTCTATCGTGATTATGGAATCAACGTTGGTGAACGTTTATCAGGCGTTGATATTCTTAAACGTCATGGTCAAAAAGGTGCCGATTCAAGATTTCCAAGCACCTCGCATATGGCTGCTATACCTGTTTTTAATTATTTGCTTGGAATGAATACCAAAGAGCAAAGTAAAAATAAGGTAGCCCAATCGTGGGATACATACATTGCTAATTTAAATACTATTCCTGCGGCACAAGAATATATTCGCAATGAAGTTACTCCCAAATCACAGGATATTTTTAAAGATTATGATGGTTCGCTCCTCTTTGCTGAACGTTTTAATGATGCTTTGGTAGGGGATGATCTGAAGAATGCTCAAAAATATCTGCATGATTTCTTAAAACCATTTCTTGATACTACAACTCCGATTCCCTACTATGCCATTCT
Source organism: Chloroflexota bacterium (assembly GCA_020161265.1). NCBI lineage: Bacteria > Bacillati > Chloroflexota > Chloroflexota bacterium. The sequence continues at coordinate 349,162 of JAIUOC010000003.1, forward strand.
GCATGCTGATGGTGATGCGATGGGGAAATTTATTAATGCGACCCATAGAATGGATGAACATCAAGACATTTCTGAAAAATTAACTAGATTTGCGGGAAATGTTAAGTTGATCGTGGAGAAACATCAAGGAGCCTTAGTCTATTCGGGCGGCGATGACGTTTTAGCATTTTTACCACTAACAAGTAGCTTTGAAATTCAAGAAAGTGACAATAAACGTTTCGCAACAGTTTTTGATTGTGCTGCTGAATTAGCTGATGAGTTCAAACAAAAACTTGCTAATTCAATGGTATCACTCTCGGTTGGCATTGCGATTGTGCATCACCTCGAGCCATTATCCGATGCCTTAGATTTAGCGCGTAAGGCTGAGCAGAAAGCCAAAGCTGTAACAGGTAAAAATGCGCTGGCAATCAACCTCAGCAAACGCGGCGGCGCAGATCGAATTATCGCCGGATCGTGGGCTAAACCTGAGGGTCAGTTTTCGTTATATGAACGACTGACGCACCTAATCGAGTTACATCAAGCCGAGCAAATTCCCCTCGGCTTTGCCTTTGAACTGCACGATTTATCTATTCGCCTAAAAGACTTGCCCGCCAACATTTTTCACGCCGAAGCCAAACGAATCATCGAGCGCAAGCATACAAGCAACGGTAAAAAAGTTAAGGATACTATTGCAGGGCAATTACTCAAAATGATTGATGATTTGTTATTAGATCAAAATACCAAGCCTCATTCTGGTATTCAACAATTTGCTGATGAAGTCATTATTGCCGAATTTATTGCTAAAGCACAGAAGCTCGCCAATGGAAATTAATCCAACAAGTTTTTGGAGGATTGCTATGACTACACGCCGAGAACGTTCTAAGCAAAAGCAACAAGCCAAAAGGCAAAACAGCAGCAATATCCAATTGGTTGAGCAAACATTGCTAACACCAACCATTGATCAAATAGCTGAACCAACAATTGAGTCGGATAATTCAATTCAAGTTGAGGCAAACTCAGATCAACCAACCAACGCTGAAACTACAACTCAGCAAGCGTGGCTGATCGAGCCGCGTGACCCGTTGATTGTGCGCGATGGCCGACCGTTTAACAATACACTAGGAGCACGCGCCTATACCCAGTCGTTTCCACCACCATCAGTTTTGGCTGGGGTTATTCGATCCCAAACCGCCTATGCAACAAATATGCGGCTTACCCTTGATAATGGTAAACCTAATCAACCTAAGCTTGATCTGCTTAAACAAATAAAAATTTATGGACCATTGCTATTCAAATTGCCCAATCCAAACAAAGAAAAAAATGAGCCTGAATTCCTATGTGCTGCACCTGCCGATGCACTGTTATTTGAGCCTGAGGCCAAAACCGAGGCCCAAGAATCCGACAATCAACAATCACCCGCAACTCGACCTTGGCTCTGCCGCTTGATGCCAATTCAGGTTCCTGAAGGGTTCGTCTGCGATTTTAATGAACTTGGCTTGGTTGGTTTAGTCAAAGCTGATCCACGTAAGCCAGCCAAAGAGCAACCGCAATTTTGGTATTGGAAGCATTTTCTGCAATGGTTGCAAGATCCTGAAGGATTGATCAATAAGACCAATCCTCAAGCCTCAAACCCCAAGACAATCGCCATGGGAGATTTGGGAATTAAAGGCTTACCAATTGATCAACGAACGCATGTACAGATTGATAGTGAGAGCCAAAGTGCTGAAGATGGCCGCTTATTTCAAACCCGTGGCCTAAGTTTTACCCAAACCAACGAGCAACAATTAGCAGAAGCGCGGCGTTTGGCATTATATGTGCACGCCGATTACCGCGATATAACTGGTTTAAGCATTCCACAGCCAAGCATTGCCCCCTTGGGCGGCGAACGCCGTTTGGCTCATTGGGCAACAACCAATCATAACTTACCAGCATGCGATCAAGCTATTCTCGACGCAATCGTAGAAGCCAACGCCTGTCGCGTAATTCTGCTCACCCCAGCGATGTTTGAACATGGCTATCGCCCAACTTGGCTTTGTCGCGAGGTTGATGGGGTGCAGCCAACACTTGCAGCAATCGCGATCAAGCGTGCTCAAGTTATTTCAGGCTGGGATTTAGCAGCACGTGGCGCTAAACCAACTCGCCGCCTAGCTCCTGCTGGCACAGTCTTTTTCCTCTCGCTAGTAGGCGAAAAACCTGCAATTGAAGCTTGGGTTCGCAACTATTGGATGCGTTGTATTAGCGATGCCGACCAAGATCGCCGCGATGGCTTTGGGTTAGCAGTGCTCGGAGTTTGGGATGGGACGTTCGCTGAAATTAAGGGGGTAACCAAATGAATCGTAAACCAACTATTGATGCACCGGATCTGGAAAATTATCAATTACCCAATCAATTTACTGTTGGCGAACATACCTATATCACCGAAACCCGCAGCTACAAGCTGATCACCCCATTATTTGGTGGCGGCATCGAGGCTGGAGTGAATGACCCAATCACGCCTATTCGTGCTAGTGGCATTCGCGGCCAATTGCGCTTTTGGTGGCGAGCTATTCGCGGCGGCGGCTATAGCTCAATTGATGATTTACGGGCAAAAGAGGCTGAGATTTGGGGTAGTGCTAATACAAATAGTGATTCGAAGAAAAATCGACAACTTTTTAGATCGGTGCAAATTAACGTTACTGAGGTTATTCATACTCAAAATGAAAAAAAGAAGTATGAAATTACTCCATACGAAGTCATAAAAAAAGATGGTAAGTACTCAGTCACTATAACTCGAAACAATCCTATTCCTAGATATGCAGTATTCCCACTACAACCAACTACTGAGGAAGCACAAGAGATAAAAGATAACAAACAAGATAAGCGCATTAAAAAACTTACCCATAATATCCATTTTGATTTAGAGATTACATATCACGAAAGTTTTGAACTTGAAATTCAATCTGCATTATGGGCATGGGAGACATTTGGTGGAGTTGGTGGTCGTACCCGACGTGGATTTGGTTCGATCAAAAGACTTGATAATCTTACATATCCTAAAACTATAAAGGATTTCAGACAATGGCTTATTAAAAATTTTGAAAATTACAGTGTACTAACATATCTGCATGAAAAATTGCCTCAACTAAATATTAATAACCCTATTCGATTTATGATCTTTTATAAAACAAAAAAACAAGGTTTATTTGGAATGTGGAGGGATTTGATAGAACAATTGAAATATTTTCGGCAAGCAAAAAATACTGATGGAACAAGTCTTTGGCCTGAACCAAATCAGATTCGTAGAATTACAAAACAATATCTTAAGCATCATAATCCAGATAATGTTCAAGCAAATCCGCAGTATAAGATAATCAAGGCATTCCCTCGTGCCCAGTTTGGATTACCAATCATTTTTCAGTTTAAAGGTAATAGATATGGATCTAATAGGAAAGATTTAGATCCTCGTCCTACAACTCTTGGATTAGTAAATCCCAATGATTCAACAAAAGATAATGAGCGTTTAGCCAGCCCACTTATCTTAAAAACCTTCCAATGTACAAATGGAGATAGCATAGGGTTAGCATTTATTTTATCAGGAAGTGAACTAGCGCCAAAAATGGAGCTAGCACTGAAGGCTAGTGGCCATCCTATATCTCCAAAATCAGAAGATCTTAGGTTTTTGTTGGAAGAAGATGAAAAAATTGATATAGGTATTAGTGAGGTAAAAGGCAATATCCTTGAATCATTTTTAGCTTATCTTGATAAAAAAATGCCGAAATAATCTACTGTTACTAGGTAAAAAATACTGTTCTCAAAGCATTTTTAGCCTATCTTGCGAAGGAGCTACGATAATGACCACCAAACTCGTTTTTGTGCATGCGCTTTCACCACTTCATGCTGGCACTGGCCAAGGCGCTGGAGTTATTGATTTGCCGATTGCCCGTGAAAAAGCCACCAACTTGCCCTATTTGCCTGGTTCATCGCTCAAAGGCCCGTTGCGCGATAGTTACGATGGTGCTCGTAAAGACGAAATCTTTGGAACTGCATCAGATAACGCTACTGGTAACGCTGGCTACGTTCAATTTTCTGATCTGCGCTTGTTGTGCATGCCGGTGCGCAGCTTGTATGGCACCTTCGCATGGGTTACCTCGCCCTACATTCTCAATCGCCTTGCCCGCGAAATCAAAAATCTTTTTACTGAAAACACCCCACCGAGCTGGATCGAAAACCCTGATGTCGAGCAATGCCTTGTCGTTGCCGGATCAGCACTTAAATCAAACTTGCCAAAATCAGAAAAGCACAAGGATATTTATTTAGAAGATTTAGATTTTGAATATCAAGCAGATCAAGCTGAGCTAGTGACCCAATGGGCTGATTGGCTCAAAGAGCGTATTTTTGGCGATTTACCAGAGTGGCAACCCATGTTTGTCGAGCGTTTCTGCATCGTCAATGATGATGTATTTAGTTTCCTTCTGAATACAACGACCGAAATAACTGCTCGGATTCGGCTCAACGATGAGACCAAAACAGTTGCCGATGGTCAACTTTGGTATGAAGAAGCCTTGCCTGCCGAATCGATTTTGACTGGCTTGATGTTGATTGCTCCGCCAGCCTCAAAAACAGACGTAGGAGACAGCATTAAGACTGAGCTACCACGCCTGTGGCAAAAACCAATTCAGCTTGGGGGCAAGGCCACCGTTGGGCGTGGCATTTGTCGCGTGATTGTGAAATAGGAGCAGCACAATGAGTAATTCAGTCTTTCAAACTCGTGATCAACAATATGCTGCTTCAGCGTATGCTCATATTGAAGAAGTTCTAGAAAAATATCCAAAACCGGATATTAAGTCAGATGAAAAAAACACACTGGTGTACAAAAAAAACCGCAAACGCTACGGGGTCATAGCACATAAATTGCCTATATTAATTAGAACTGCTGGCTTAACGCAAGCATTGGCATTTATTAGTTCACGGAGTAAGAAAAATAAAACTGGCAAAGAAGATGAATTTAGTTTATTCCTAAGCCATCTTGCAAAAACAATAAACATAGATACAAATGATCTTGTTCAATATAGTATCCAACAACCCCTATCAAATTATATGTATCTAACCCAACAGGTGCTTGATGCACTTTTATGGTATAAGCGCTTTGCTCAAAGTGTACTTGATGTTGATCCAACTGATCAACTTGATGATGAGCAGGGAGCTGAAGCATGAGAAGCAGTCGTTTAGAGGTTAAATATGAGCATATTTCAACAAAAGATAGGCCTAGTGATTGTAATGCAGGCTTATGGCTAGATCGTTATTTATCTGATCAATCAAACGATGATGGGAATTTCAAACCAAAGCATTTCGCCGATGTTACCAAAATTGCACATCACATGCATAACTCTAAACTCTATCGAGCATTTTTTACCCGTTGGTTGAACACATTAAAGGGGATTCCTGAGATTTGTTTGTTGAAGGCGACCGTCGAGGGCCGTATGGTCGTGGGGCTGGGAGCCGAAAGTGTGCTCGAAAACGCTATTGCCTTGCAGCGCACCTACGGCTTGCCTTACATTCCAGGCAGTGGCTTGAAAGGCTTGGCATCGAGCTTCGCTCACCAACGCCTTGGCCAAAGCCCAGCCAACGCTGATACCCTCAACGATTGGGCTAAGGGTGGAAAATTTCATCGCGAATTATTTGGCACAACCGAGCTAAGTGGCTGCGTTAGCTTTTACGATGCTTTGTATATTCCTAATACGGCTCAGGCTGGTGGTCCATTGCATTCGGATGTGATTACTGTGCATCATCCTACGTATTATCAAGGCAATTCAACCCCGCCAGCGGATTGGGATAGCCCAGATATTATTCCGTTTCTTAGCGCAACTGGTCACTATTTAGTAGCACTCAGCGGAGACCCGAATTGGTGTAATGCCGCCCGCACCCTGCTCGCTAATGGCCTGACGCATATGGGTATTGGCGCAAAAACATCAAGCGGCTATGGCCGGATGAAACTTGGGGAAATGTGTAAGAACGAGCAACAAATCGAAGCCCTACTTCAACGTTTGAATAAAAAATAAGAGCGCTTTTGATGATGAGTTAAAAAGGTTTTTCATTAATTTTTATTTTCACTTAAGGAGTCATCGATGAAAATTCTTTTATCGCTAGTTGGTGCCCAACCTTTGCCGAACCTTATTCCTATCTATCACCTTAAACCAGATTTAGCATTGCTTATTTATACTGGTGGAACAGTCAAACAAGCTAATAATACTGCGGCGCTTCTAAGATCCAAAAATATTGAAACTGAAATTATATGTACGGATTCTTATGATATCTCAAAGATTACCCGACAGATAGAGGAAGGTATTTCTAATTTCAGCGCAGGTAATGAGATTTACTTTAATGTTACTGGTGGAACAAAACCGATGTCATTTGCCGCTGCCCAGGTGGCACGAAAATACAACTTTCCTGTGGTTTATCTTGAGAGCGAAGCAGGCAAAAGTAAGTTGTATACATATGCTTGGAAAGATTTTGAATTCCATCTCATAAAAGAAGATTCTATACCACCTTGTATAGCACTAGAGGATTGGCTAGATGTTCATTTAGGCTTAGAAAATTGGTCTATCGAGAAAGTAAAAGAGCCTTTTGAAGAAGCAGTTATAGGTATTCTGGAAAAGAATAATATTGAAATATTATCAGCTGTACGTTCTTTCTCAGGACAGATAGATTTAGATGTAATTTATCGTAAGGGTAATCATTTTGGTATTATTGAAGTGAAATGCGGAGAAAAAGGTAAAAAAATTGAAGGTATAAGACAACTTAATACAACGGGTTTACACTTAGGTATTTATTCAAATAAGATTCTAATTATTACAGAACAACCTGGGAAATCTCAATTAGCCCTTGCAGATGCATCAAATGTGCAAATTCTTTCAGTTAATTTTGATGGCTCTACTATTGATGAAGATTCTGAAGCAAAAATATTAAATATTATTAAGTGATATTATTCGAGTAGAATTTAACGAAGGAAACCCTATGCTTCTGATTAACTTTGCGCATCCATTGACTGATAAACAGTTTGCCCAAGTTGTAGCGCTGGTCGATGAAACGCCCGAAATTCGCTTTGTCGATACCCAAGTGAGCCGCATGCGGCCTTTGGCTGAGGTTGCTTACGATTTGATTGAAAGCATCGGCTTGAAAACCGCCGATTGGCAAACAATCCCAATTATTATCAATCCGCCGGGGCTGGCTCCATTGGCCTTGGCGGTTATCGCTGAGTTGCATGGGCGCTCCGGCTATTTTATGCCAATCATCAATATGCGCCCTGTGCCCAATACCACCCCAACCGTTTTTGAGGTAGGCGAGATTTGCAATTTGGATGCAATTCGTCAAGTCGCCCGCACTCGGCGAATTCCTAAACTGTAGCAGCAACACAGGGCATCGATATGATTTGATCGGTGCCCTGCATTTAATCTAGCTAAACCGCCCGACATACACGGTGGTTGTGTATAAAAAGGCCACTTTGCCTTCAACCTGATGCTGTTGCCAAGCCTCAATCAACCCTTGGCGGAGCAGTTGATAGGTAGGTTGCTCAGGTGTAGGCGTATACGACGAGGAAAAAGCTCGGCCTAACAAACCAGCTTGATCAAAATATTGGGCGTTTTGGGCGGTATAGCAAGCTGGTTGGTTGCCAAAGAAATCAGCAATGCGTTGTGGTTCGATGTTGGTATGCCTGACGCTGGCGTAATCGCTGCCAAATTGGTGTAATAGCGCTTCGTATTGCTGTAAAAACGCTGTGCCGTCAAGCGAACGTTGGTTCCAAATTAAGCCTACCCAACCCTCAGGTTGTAAAATTCGTTGCCATTCGCGGCGCGTCGCCTGTGGTTCGAACCAGTGAAACGCCTGAGCCGCCGTAATCCAATCGACGCTCTGATCGTCCAATCCCGTGGCTTCGGCGCTACCATCAACGGCTTGGAATGTGGGATAACGCTCGGCAAGTTGCAGGCTGGCTTCGCGCATCGGTGCGTTGGGTTCAACCGCATAGACAGTTGCCCCATGCTGGAGTAGTTGCTCGCTCCAAATCCCTGTGCCCGCCCCAATATCGGCCACGACTGAGTTTTGGCCAAAGCCATGGTGTTGTTGCAAGGGCACGAATATTTCGCTAGGGTAATTTGGGCGAAACTGGACATAATCAGCTACCCGATTGCTGAAGCGCTGACGATTATCGGTCATTGGGCTACTCCTTCAAGCAAATGCTACGAGCGAAAGCTATACCACCATTCGAAAATCAACGCTGCCAAGGCCAAACCAACCAGCATCGGCCATAATGGCGTGCCTTGCGGTGGTAGGCGATCGCCCTCAGGTTGCGGGCTTTGGCTAATCGTTGGCTGGTTTTGTTGTTGCAGATTTGACTCCTGTGGATCGCCAAAGTTGACCGCAATCCCGCCACGATTACTCCCAACGACCCGATACAAACCTGCTTGATTCAGGCGCTGATCGAGCGCTTGCGCCTCGCCATCAGGGCGGGTTAGTGGTGTGTTGGGAGCAAAACTGCCAGCCGCCAGTTGCTCAGGCAATGATCCACCCGTTAATTTAGCGATACTGGCCGCTGTCAATAAGGGAAAGGCCAATTTTGCGCTGAGATTGGTGTTATCCAGATTAAAGAGCCAAATGATGGTGGCTCGCTCTTGCCATGTGCCACGCAGCACCAAGGGCGCTTGCGTATCAGTTTCGATCACACTGCTCAAGCCTGCGGGAATCTCGTCACGCTTGATCGGGCGACGACCACCCCATTGGACACTCGAAAGGTCGATGCCTGCAAAATCGGCATCCAAGACGGCACTACTGGCCTGCTCACCCAAAACACTATCTTGGGTTGGCAAACGTAGGTCACTCGGCGGATTGACAATCAACAAGGCGCTGGTTGGTAATTGCTGCGGCAAAACTCCGTTCAACACAGTCAAATCCACCCGTTGATTGCTGACGGTTTGGCTAACACTTAACTCGATATTGGGCAAACTGCGCAGCATGCGTTCAAGTGGCGAGGGGGTTAATGTGGCCAAATGCACGCGCAACGAGCCAGAGCGGCTGAGCGCAAGCACTGCTCGATCATCAAGGGCATAACTATCGTTGGGGCTAAGTTGTAATTCGGCCAGCTCACCGTTAGCAACTTCCCAAGTGCGCTCCTCGCTGCCACCAGGCTGAATCACCAAATTTTGCTCCGATTCAACCTCGCCATCAACTAAAAGGGTTAAGGTTCGGGCCGCAGGCAAATCGCTAAAATTGGTCACGCGGGCATACAGGGCATTGCGTTGGTTGGGCAAACGGCGGCTCGCAAAATTAACAATGCCACTATTGGCGGTGCTTTCGCCCAGCATGCGCCATTCTAATTCGGCGGCAACCGATAATGGCGTGCTGTTGGCAGGCAACGCGCCATCGCTGAGTACAATCAGCTGGTTTTGGCGATCGTTGGCGAGGGTGGCGGTGGCAATGTTCAGCGATTGGGCCAAGTTGGCATTATTACCAGCGGGAGCCAGCTCGGCCACAATTTGACGCAATTGTTGGCGTTCAGCATAGCCGCCATAGCCAAGCAAACGCGCTTCGTGATTCAACTCAACCAGTGCGAGGCTATCATCACGCCCCAAATCATTAATCAAATTTTCGGTTTGTTGTTGGGCTTGAGTAAATGAGCGATTGGCCGCCATACTTGAAGTTGTATCAAGAATAATTACGAGGTGGCGTGGCGCATCGGCTCCAAAAATCCAAGCTGGTTGGGCTAGGCTCAAAGCCAAACAAGCTGCGACCAGCAAATGTAATGCTAACAGCAAAGTTAGGGGCAAGGTACGTTGTTGGCGCTCAGGTGGTGGCGTTAATGCCGCCCACAGCCGAATAGTGGGAATCTTCAGCCGCTGTCGGCGTTGGCGCACCATATGCAACACCACGATGATCGGCAAGGCGATTAAGCCAATTAAACCCAATGGCATAAGCAAATTCATCTGGCTCGCTGCCTCACAACCATCTCAGCCGAGGCCCAGATGCTTGCGCTGAATGAACAAACAGCATGGTTTGTACCATGCTGTCGTATTATAACGAGCTTTTGGGTCGCGTTGGAAGCGAAGAATCAAAATAATGCTGCGACACCATCCAAGCTAGCGTTGAGGTAACTCGTTCATGAAGGTATGTTGTTGCTCATTGATTGCTTGTTGCAATTGGTCGCGCGAGAGCATGCCCGAAAGCACCAACAACTCGCCAACCTGGAAATTCTGGCCGCGCACCTTCAAATCGGCTTGACGGGCAATGACTTGATTAAGTTGAGTCCGCGTAATCAGGCCTTGCTCAATCAAATGTTCACCCAACCGATTGATTGTGCTGGCGTGGCCACCCTGAGCACGCGCCATTTTTTGCACTTCCAGAACCTTGCCAAGCGCTTGGGTGGTAAGCCACCGTCGCCGCAACAAAATATCGCCCAGTGGCACGATTCGGCCATAACGCGCTTCTTGGGCTTGCTCGCTTAAAGCTGCATCAAGTTGAATTTGCTTAATAAACTTTTGCTCGACCAAATATTCGCCCAAACGTTTGACCACTGCGACTGATTTTTCAACTGGCGGAGCAGGTGGTGTTTGATCAACAACGACTTGCAAGCGCAGAAACTCTAAGCCCATGAGCGCCGCTTCGTTGGTTGGCTCAAGCTCAAGCACCCGTTGCAAACAATCACGGCGTTTTTCTGGCTCCTCCAAAACCCCGCTGAGCCAGAGCCATGCTGGCGCAAAATCGGGGTCTTCATGAATAATTGAAATTAATAAGCTGCGCCCCTCCTCCTTCCGGCCAGTGCTTATGGCAGCACGGGCATGGGCAAAAAGCGTTTCGATGCTCACAGAATGTCCTTTCAAGCTTAGCCTTTAGCCAATGCTTGGGCAGCAACCAACAGTGGGTCCCACACCGATGAAAATGGGGGTGCATAACTCAGGTCTTGCCAAGCAAACTCATCTACCGTCATTCTTCCCGCGAGTGCCACCGCTACCACATCAACCCGCTTTGCTACATCGTCGAAGCCAATAATTTGGCCACCCAACAATGTGCCGTCGGCTGCATCAGCAACCAACTTAACCGTTATTGGCCGAGCATTAGGGTAGTACCCCGCATGATCGGTTGAATGGATGATTTTGCTACGAACGTGGTAGCCATGGTGGAGAGCTTGCTCAACACTTAATCCAGTTGCGGCAATATGTAAATCAGCAAATTTGGTGACTGCTGTGCCCACAACTCCGCGAAATGGGCGCTCATGGCCTGCGAGATAGGCTCCAAGCGTCCGACCTTGTTTATTGGCAGTCGTGCCCAGTGGTAAATACACGGGCTTATTGAGAATTCGATGATCAACGGTACTGCAATCGCCAGCAGCATACACCCTATCGACGCTAGTACGGCCTAATTGGTCGATTTTGATTGCGCCATGCTCGCCAAGCTCAGCGCCACAGCTTTGGGCCAATTCGCTATTTGGCTGCACTCCGGTGGCGATAATCACCAATTCGGCGGGAATATCGCGACCGCCAGCAACCACATGAGTTACTCGATCGTGCTTGCCTTCAAGGCCTTCCAAGCCACAACCAAGCGCTAATTGCACGCCCGCAGCTTCAAGTCGGGTAATAATCTGGCTGCTCATATCGTGATCAAGTGAGCTTAACACGGTTTTGCTGCGATTGACCAACGTTACGCCAATCCCACGATCGAGCAAGGCCTCGGCCATTTCTAGCCCAATATAGCCAGCACCAACCACGACAGCATGCTTGGGTTGCTGTTCGCTGATGTAGGTTTGAATCGCCAAACCATCATGCATTGAGCGTAACCGAAAGACCCCCTGTAGTTCAATCCCTCGTACTGGTGGACAATTGACTCTCGCGCCAGTTGCCAGCACCAAACGATCAAAATGATCGTGGAACGTACTATTGTTAGCCAAATCGCGCACGGTCACCCGCCCCGCCGCTACATCAAGATCGATCACTTCATGGTCGGTTTTGACGGTTACGCCATCGCGGGCAAATTGAGCTGGAGTACGGGCGATTAACGCCTGATAATCAGCAACTGCCCCGCTAATCAAATAGGGCAACCCACAAGCAGAGTAGGAAACATGAGCTTCACGGCCATATACACAAATATCCAAATCGGGATTGGTGCGTTTGGCTTTGGCGGCAGCACTCGTTCCGGCGGCGACGGCTCCAATCACGATCACCCGTTCGCTAGCCATTCCAAGCTCCTTTAGCTATGCTACTATTTGGACAGATTGTCACGAGCATGAGAGCTTAATTATGCCACCAAGCCCTAGTAAGAATCAACCACGTTTGCCGGCTCAACCAAATCGTTTGGGAGCTTGGTTGGTCTATCAGGCCTTGATCCGGCCTGCATTACGCAAAACCTTTGATCAAGTATTGCTGAATGTTGGGTCAACCGCTGACATTCTGCGCAGCCGCGAGCCAATTTTGGCCTATGTTACCCATACAAGTTGGTGGGATGGGCATCTGGCGTTCGAATTATTTCGCACAGTCTACCCACGCCACCACTATTTAATGATGGAAGAAGCCCAGTTGGCCCGCTATTTCTTCTTTCGTTGGTGTGGCTGTTTCTCGGTTAATCGCCAAGAACCACGCGAAGCCTTGCGCTCAATTCGCTACGCCAGCAGCCTGCTCCAACACAAACAATCTTTAGTTTGGATCTTTCCGCAGGGTCAGATTATACCGCCAGATCGCCGTCCGCTCCAACTTTTTCGTGGGGTCGCCGATATCGCCACCCGCACCGGCAATTTGTGGTGCTTGCCAATCGCCTTGCGCTACGAATTTGCTGGCGAACAACGGCCAGTTGCCTTAATTCGCTGCGGCGAGCCAACATGGGTTGATGCAGATACCAGCCGCGAACAGCTGCAACCGCAATTAGCAATCAACCTAACCCGTGCCGCCGATCAACTACGCGATGAATGGAATCAGCAAGAGCTTGTTAATTTTCAGCCAATTTTGCAAGGCACAGCCTCGGTCAATCGCCGTTTTGATCACATTTTAGGGCCAATTGTGCGCTGGTGGCAACAATAACCAACATTTGGAGATCGGAACAAACGAAACCGCGAAGAGCACGAAGACCGCGAAGTATGAGATATTAGAAATACAAGAACAATCCACAAACTAAATATTTGGGGGTGCAGGGGGCTGAAAACCCCCTGCGTTTCCCTTCGGCGGAGGGACGGAAGGGTGGCGAAGCCAGATGAAAATCAGCAAAATATTATTGAAAAACAGCTTTAATCAATTGTGGCAACAACTCATCAGCACTGCCCGCCAACGAATAAGTTGCAATCCCTCGCAACGGAATATCAGGGTTAATTTCAATCACCGTTTTTTTGCGGCGCAAGGCTCGATGAGGCAACGAAGCAATTGGCTCAACAATCGCCGATGTGCCAATTACCAAGGCCACGTCGCTGTTATCAAAGGCGTGCTTGGCCGCTTGCAATATGTCAGCATCCAACAATTCGCCAAACCAAACAATATCAGGCCGTAATGGTGCGCCACAAGCCGGGCAAATTGGCTGCTCAGCATCCCAGGTTTCAACCAAATTGCCTTCTCGCGAACAGATTGTGCGAGCCAAACTGCCATGCACCTCATAAACCTGGCCTGAGCCAGCCCGCTGATGCAAACTATCAATATTTTGGGTAAACAGCTTAAATTGCGTGATCAATTGCTCCAAATGCGCCAAGGCATAATGCCCAGCATTTGGTTGGGCTGCCTCACACTGGCGTTTCATGGCTTGATACACCTGAAAAACCCCAACTGGATCACGCTCAAAGCCCGCGAATGTCGCAACTTTATCAGGATCATAGGCCGTCCAACGGGCATCAGCGGCGGCACTACGATAGGTCGGAATTCCGCTGGGAGCTGAAATTCCCGATCCAGTTAACACCACTAACGATTGAGCTTGGCGTAAAGTTTGAATTAACTCAGCAGCAAATTCGGCCATGAATTGATCTCCTTATCAATAATAATCAGAACTATTGTGCTATTTATCAAATGCTAGTGCAAATAGTTATTGGCCTTGGGATAATCAAATTTTATTAACGATTTATTATTTGGATAATAATTTGGCCAAAAATCTATTGAAATTCGGCTGCGAATGTTTTACTATCAATAAGAGAAAGATTTAGAGATAATGATGCTCTTTAGCAACGCTCTACTTTGCATTCGACTACTTGAGCAAATGGGTTGGATTTGTGCCTAGCTGTACGTGATACCATTCCGTACCGCTATTTTTATTGATTTTTACGCATACCATTCGTGGTATTTGCCATAAACGTCCTATCAATCCTTCGTGCCAAAGGATCGCAGAACATGCAAACCGAACGTGTTAAAAGCCGTGGGGTCTTGCTCAAATTAGCAAGCCATATAGTCCAATTAGCCGTGATTGTTCGCGAAGCTGAAGGCATCAACGATAACGATGCCTACATGGTTGCAGAAGAAATTATCAACCATGTCAGTGCTGCGCATCAAGTACCAAGCCAAGATTGCTGGCCAGTGCAAACCGTTTGTCGTGCCTGGCAAATTGTTGTGCAACGCCAGCCAGCCTGTCGGTGTGCCGATATGAACAGCGTCGCCGATAAGTTGGTCAAGCTCGATTGGGTTGCTGTCAACTAAATTTCGGCAATTTTCCTCAATTTCGCCGACTCCATGCCAAAAATCGCCAACATGTGGCTCTAACTCCCGGTAGCAGATTGTTATGGGGGTGTCATTATGTTGGCGAAAGTTTGGAGTTGCGCCGTGGTAGGTTTAGATGGCGCGTTAGTTGAAGTCGAAGTTGATCTCAGTCGCGGCCTGCCATCATTCACAATTGTCGGCTTGCCTGATACTGCTGTTCAAGAGGCCAAAGAGCGAGTACGAGCAGCAGTGCGTAATAGCGGTGGCTCGTTTCCCGATTCGCGGCTCACCGTTAATTTGGCTCCAGCCGATTTACGCAAAGCTGGCCCAGCCTACGATTTACCAATTGCCGTCGGCATTTTGTTGGCTTCAGGCCAAATTGCTGCCGATGTAAGTCAAGCCTTGTTTGTGGGCGAACTATCGCTTGATGGCGCGGTTCGACACACCGATGGTATCTTACCAATGGTCACGATTGCACGGCGCGAAGGCTTGCAAACCGCCTATGTTCCCCATTGCGATGCAGCCGAAGCGGCCTTGCTTAGCGGCATCACGATTATTCCAGTGCGTTCAATCGTTGATATTGCCGCCCATCTCAATGGCGAGCGCTACATCGAAGCCTACGAAGGCCAGCCGCCAGCCGCCGAAAGCCTAAGCTACAACGTCGATTTTGCCGATGTCAAAGGCCAAGAACACGTTAAACGTGCTTTAGAAGTTGCTGCGGCTGGCGGACATAATGTGTTGATGAGCGGCCCACCTGGCTCTGGCAAAACCTTACTAGCCCGCTGCGTACCTTCAATTTTGCCACCGCTCAGCCTCGACGAAGCCTTAGATGTGACCAAAATTTATTCAGTTAAAGGCTTGTTGCCCAGTGATATGCCCTTTATTCGTACTCGGCCATTTCGTGCGCCGCACCACACAATTTCTAATGCTGGCTTGGTTGGTGGTGGTCGCACGCCCCAGCCAGGCGAGATTTCGCTAGCCCATCGTGGGGTGCTGTTTCTCGACGAAATGCCGGAATTTAGCCAACAAGTGCTCGAAGTGCTCCGTCAACCACTCGAAGATCATACCGTGGTGCTCAGTCGGGCAGCGGGCACGCTGACATTCCCGGCAAACTTTGTGCTAATAGGAGCCATGAATCCTTGTCCATGTGGCTACTATAGCGACCCCACTCGCCAATGTGTTTGCCCGCCAGCCGCGATTGCCCGCTATCAAAAACGCATCTCAGGGCCATTGCTCGATCGGATTGATATTCATATTGAAGTGCCACGCCTAGAGTATGAAAAACTTGCGAGTGTGCGTAGTAGCGAGCCATCAGAGCAAATTCGTGATCGCGTGGTTTTAGCTCGTCAACGTCAAGCCGAGCGCTTTGGCAAACACCATATGTTGACGAATAGTGATATGGGGCCAGCCCAGTTACGCCATGCCTGTGAGCTAGATTCGTCCAGCCAAAGCTTGATGAAAGCCGCCATGAGACAATTACAACTTTCGGCCCGTAGTTATCATCGCGTGCTTAAATTGGCCCGAACTATCGCCGATTTAGCCAATCTTGCGCAAATTCAACCAGCGCATTTAGCCGAAGCGCTCCAATATCGCCCGCGCCGAACCGAATAACGGCTGGTGGTAACATCTGCTAACCAACACAGCGATTGACATCACCCATCAGCCACGTACAATCATCAGTAACCGATTGATTGATCATACAGCGCTTGCTGGTTGCTGGGCAAGCACGTATATACGTGCCAACGAGGGTATTGTTGGCTGAAGGATGGATGTGATGCTGGCACAAGCACCGAAACAATTGGGAAATTTGCGCCATTTAGAATTACGGCGCATGTTTCAATATGTCTATCCCTATCGTTGGCGCTTAGGCTTGGCGCTGCTGTGTTTGGCGGTTTCAAGTGGCATTGGCCTGGTTATGCCATTGGCAATTCGCAATTTGGTCGAAACCGTTAAAGATGCTTCAAGCACCGCCGCCTTAGATAACGTTGCGATTGGTTTGATGGGCGTATTTATTGCCCAAATGGTGTTTAACTATATTCAAGGCTATTTTTTGACCTACGTTGGCGAACGAGCAGTCGCCGACCTGCGAATTGAGGTTTATTCGCATTTACAACGGCTGTCATTGGCCTTTTTCAGCGAACGCCGCGTCGGTGAATTGACTTCGCGAGTCACCAACGATGTCACGGTGATTCAGGGTATCGGTACAAATGCGGTTGCCGCGTTTCTGCAAAATGGCATTACCTTTATTGGTAGTTTCATTATGATGATTAATCTCAGTTGGCAACTAACTGCGATTACCCTATTGCTGATTCCCTTGTTGATTGTACTGGCGATTATCTATGGTCGCCGCATTCGCAATATGTCCACCGAAGTGCAAGATCGGATGGCTGAAGCCTCGTCGGTGCTCGAAGAAACCATCTCCGGCGTGCGCATTGTCCAATCATTTGCCCGTGAACCATACGAAGTTGAGCGATTTAGCGGAGCGATTGAGCATGCGTTTTCGGCCTCGATGCGCCGCACCAAAACCCGTGCTCAGTTTGTGCCAATTGTCTCGTTTTCAGGCTTTGGTGCATTGGTATTTGTGCTGTGGTTTGGCGGTCGCCAAGTATTAAATGGCACAATGCAGCTTGGCGATTTAATCGCCTTCTTGTTGTATGCCGCCGTGATTGCTGGCTCGTTGGGCACGTTTACCAGTTTGTATAGCCAATTGCAAGAGGCACTTGGTTCGACTGCCCGCGTATTCGGCATTTTGGATACCGCTCCCGAAATCGCCAGCAAAACCAATGCAATCAACTTACCACCAATTGAAGGCGAAATTTATTTAGAAGATGTATCGTTTAACTATGGCGAGGCCGCAACTCCAGTTTTGAGCAACATCAACCTCAAGGTTGAGCCAGGCGAAGTCATGGCGATTGTCGGGCCGAGTGGTTCAGGCAAATCAACCCTCGTTAATCTCATTCCGCGTTTTTACGATGTAACAGCGGGGCGGATTACGGTTGATGGTTTTGATATTCGCGATGTCGATTTGCCCTCGTTACGTTCACAAATTGGGATTGTGCCGCAAGAAACCTTATTATTTAGCGGTACGATTGCCGATAATATTCGTTATGGCAACCTTGATGCACCGATGGAAGCGGTAATTGAAGCCGCCAAAGCTGCCAACGCCCACGAATTTATCAGCAATTTTGAGGGTGGTTACGAATCGATCGTTGGCGAACGTGGGATCAAACTCTCTGGTGGGCAACGCCAGCGCGTGGCAATTGCCCGAGCTTTGCTCAAAAACCCGCGCATTTTAATTCTCGATGAAGCAACATCGGCTATGGATAGCGAATCGGAAGGTTTGGTGCAAGAAGCCTTAGAACGCTTGATGCAAGGTCGCACCACGTTTGTAATTGCCCATCGCCTGTCAACTGTCAAAAATGCCACCCGAATTGCCGTGATTGAAGCAGGCAAAGTGACCGAGCTTGGCAGCCATAGCGAACTTTTGGCCCAAGCTGGCACATACGCTCGTTTGTATCAATTGCAATTTGAAACCAACGAAAGTGCCGGATCTGTGCTAACAGAGTATTAAAATTAGCAAGATTACGCCAAAATAGGACAATCGATGCTTGCCGTTAAGATAAGTTAGCGTATACTATAAAGACGTATTATGATGCTTTTAACCCACTCTGTGTGGCCATTCTGCCACAACGAAATGAGGGATTTTTGATATGACCCGAGAAAAAGACCGCCCTCGTACAGGTACCGAGCGCACTTTACCGTTGGTGGTATTGGGCGAAATTGTGATCATGCCGCACATGACTGTGCCGCTCCAGGTTGGGCAGGGCAAGTCTTATCGGGCCATGGAACAAGCCATGGAAGACGATCAACATGTCTTGTTGATCTTTGTTTCTGAGGCTGAAATTGAAGCTTATAAAGGCCACGAACCCCAACAACTACCCAAAGTTGGCGTGGTCGCTCGCTTGGAAGATTTCTCCCAATTGCCCGATGGCACGGTAAAAATTGTGCTCGAAGGGATTACCCGCGCTGAGATTGTTGATTGTGTTCAGAGCGATCCCTTCTATCGTGTAGCTTGCCGCTACTTGCCAGATCAAGAACCAAAAGGCATCGAAGTCGATGCTTTGATGGATACGGTCAAACAACAAATTACTGAATTTGTCGATTATTTAGGCGAAATTCCGCAAGAAGCGGTTGCCTTTGTGCACCGAATCACGACACCTGGCCATTTAGCCGATTTGGTGACCTATGGCCCAGCCTTCTCGTTCCAAGATCGCTTGGAATTATTGAATGAGTTGGAGCCGTTGGCTCGTTTGAATCGGGTGCAGGTGATTTTGGCTCGTCAATTAGAGCTGTTGCGGCTCCGCGCCAAAATTCAATCTGATACCAAAGAAGTGCTCGATCAAGGCCAAAAAGAGTATTTCTTGCGCGAACAAATGCGGGTCATTCGCCGTGAACTAGGCGAAGATGACGATGGCGATGATCCAATTGATGAATTGCGCCGCAAAGTCAATGAACTGAATGCGCCGCAATATGTCAAAGATCAAGCCTTGCACGAAATTAAGCGTCTCGCCCAACAAGGCATGAATTCGCCCGAAGCTGGCGTGATTCGCACTTACCTTGATTGGATTATTGCTTTGCCGTGGAATGCCGATCAAGTCGCCGCAATTTCGTTGGTGCAATCACGCCAAGTGCTTGATGAAGATCATTATGGCTTGGAAAAAGTCAAAGAGCGAATTTTGGAATATCTGGCGGTGCGCAAGCTTGCTGGCAGCAAAATGCGTTCGCCAATTTTGTGCTTCGTCGGCCCGCCAGGCGTGGGTAAAACCAGCCTTGGGCGCTCGATTGCTCGCGCCTTGGATCGCCCATTCGTGCGCCAGTCGCTGGGTGGTGTACACGATGAGGCCGAGATTCGCGGCCACCGCCGAACTTACATCGGAGCCATGCCAGGCCGGATTATTCAAGGCATGAAAACCGCCAAATCGCGACAAGCAGTCTTTATGCTTGATGAAATCGACAAAATTGGCAATGATTTCCGTGGCGACCCAACTTCAGCTCTGCTAGAAGTGCTTGATCCTGAGCAAAACAACACGTTCTCGGATCACTATTTGGAAATTCCATTTGATTTGAGCCAAGTGGTGTTTGTGGCAACCGCTAACCAACTTGAGCCAATTCCAGCGCCGCTGCGCGACCGGATGGAAATTATCGAGATTGGCGGCTACACCGAGGACGAAAAACTAGCAATTGCTCAAGGCTTTTTGTTGCCCAAGCAACGCGAGTTCCATGGCCTCGAAAGCAGCCAGTTGGAATTAACCGATGCTGCGATCTTGAAGTTGATTCGCGAATATACCCGTGAAGCTGGCGTGCGTAACCTTGAGCGCGAAGTTGCGGCCTTGTGTCGCAAAATTGCCCGTAAGGTAGCTGAATCGCAGGATGAAGAAGCGCCACAAGAAGGCAAGAAGCGCCGTAAGAAGGCCAAAAAAGCCGAGCCAACCAAGTTCTTGATTGACGCTGCTGATGTGCCAATCTACCTTGGACCTGAACATTTCAGCTTTGGCATGGCCGAAGTTTCCGATCAAATTGGGGTCGCGACTGGAGTTGCTTGGACACCAACGGGCGGCGATATTCTTTCGTTCGAAGTTTTGCCATTGACTGGCAAAGGCGAATTGCGCCTCACTGGTCAATTGGGCGATGTGATGAAGGAATCGGCGCAAGCAGCCATGTCGTATGTGCGGTATCGCGCCAAAGAGTTGGGCATCGAGCCAAATTACTTCGACGAGCATTCGATCCATATTCACGTGCCCGAGGGTGCAGTGCCTAAAGATGGCCCATCGGCTGGGATTACATTAACGATTGCGTTGATCTCCGCGATGACTGGCCGAGCGGTGCGCCGCGATGTTGCCATGACAGGCGAAGTCACCTTGCGCGGGCGGGTCTTGCCGATTGGTGGCTTGAAAGAAAAAACCTTAGCCGCCCATCGCGCAGGCATCAAAACGTTTATCTTGCCCAAGGAAAACGCCAAAGATATTGTTGATCTGCCTGAAAAAGTGCGCCAAGATCTGCAATTGATTCCGGTTGAAACTATGGATGAAGTGCTGACAATTGCATTGATGCCATTTATTCGCCAAGACGTGATCGCCAGCTAAATTAAGCTGATCGCAAGCAAAAACGCCCCTTGCCTAGATATTTTAGGTGAGGGGCGTTTCTTTAAGGATGAATTATGAGGGATGAGGGATGAAGTTGCGCTATACAACACAAAAGCAGAGTATTTAACGCAGAGAAACATAAGAGATCAGATGTCAGGAGTCAGGGGTCAGAGCTTTGGGATAAGCAACCTTCGCGATCTTCGCGTTCTTCGTGGTTTCAACTTTCGTACCCTGCGTTGCATAGTTTGGCTACCTGCAACACATGGCGATAAACTGGCACAAAGGCTGGTGGCAGGTAGTCGCAAATTTCAGCAAGTGTGATCATCCGGCGTTGGCGAATTTCAAATTGAGGTTGCCATGGCTGGATTTGAACTTGGGCTAGCCAAAAACTTCGCACCAGCACTAAGTCTTGTTCAACTCCTGTCAGACATTGGCTTTGGCAAAAGCCCAATAACTGGGCAGATTGCACCTTGGCACAAGCTTCCTCGGCAACTTCACGCCGCAAGGTTGCTTCCCACGATTCACCAATTTCGCTGCGCCCGGCAGGCACATCCCAAACGAGGCCATTTTGGCTCACCACGATAACTTGTTGCTCAGGAGTGAGGCAAATGCCTGCCGAGCCATGGGCCCTTGCCTGTTGGCTCGGCAGCGGCGGGATACCAAACCACTTGCCATGTTTCTTGATGCGTGTTAATTTGCCACGTTGGTTGCTGCATATTTAGGCCTTAACTATAATCAAATTCACAATAAGAGTATAAGGTGATTTGTAATGCTTCAATATCATGTCCAGTGTGGAAAATGGGGCTATACACCAAATCCGATAGCATGGCATCCTTACAAGGCGTTATTAGCAACTGGATCAACATTAAACTATCAACAACGACATGATGTGACAATTTGGAATGCCGATGGATCATTGCAAAAACTTTTAAAGTGCCATAGTTATGTAGAGGAAATTAAGTGGGTTTGTTACGGGAAAATGCTTGCAATCAGGGCTAACGAAATTTTGTTATGGCACGAGGATTATACATTTTTACGCAAAATTCCAGGCTCGCGGATGGCTTGGAATCCAGTTTATCCTCAATTAATCAGCTATAGCATAAAAACTGAAGCATGGCACTTATGGGATCTGAATCATGCTACGAACCAGATCTTGTGTTATCGTTCAGAACCACAAGAGTTTAAAGATAATTTACAGTGGTCGCCATGTGGTAAATATTGCATAGGCGTGTGGAATCAAACTGAATCACGCAAAATTGAGCTAAGTATTTGGCAAAAGAATGGTCAACTGCTTAGCCAAAATAGTATTAATTCTACCCAAAATAGCCGAGTAATTGAAGCTATTTGGCATCCCACCACGCTTCAAATAGTTATCCGAACAGAATTAGAAGTTATTATCGTTGATCTAGCAGGTCAGATGCTTAATCAATGGGATTTGATCAGCGATCAAAGGGAATGGGAACATGGTGTTTGTTTTCAATGGTCACCTGATGGCACTATTTTAGCCCAAGCAAATCAAACAAAAATCCAGCTTCGTCCAGTAAATGGTCAACAAATTAATATTGAACTGGAATCAAACGTGATGGCATTAGCTTGGCATCCTACAAGTCATTTTTTGGCAATTGCGCCATGGAATAATCAAATTCAGCTTTGGGATAAGAATGGCAAGCATCTAGCAACGCTTATTACTGATGTTGAGGAAGTTGGCGCACGCATGATTATGATCCCATTAGTGCTTGAGTGGGATAAAACTGGCCAATATCTCGCTACATCATTGCGGGGCTGTACTGTACATTTATGGAAGATCCAGTAGTTATGATTGGTAGAGCCTAATCCTTTTGGATTAAATTGGCAATTCGACTGAACAAGCTTGGCAGCAGCGAGTCGCGGGGAATGCTTGGGTGGCTGCTGCCTAATTCGTATGGCGAGGGATTAAGCAGCGAAAAAAGCTTGAATGCAGTCGATTACCTGATCAACTTCGGCATCGCTTAGCTCAGGGTAGCATGGCAACGACAGAATTTCATTGCTCAGCGCTTCGGTGATCGGCAAGCTCACATCTTGGTAGCGCTCGGCCCAAGCTGGCTGTTGATGGTCGGCGATTGGGTAATGCACGTCGCTGCCGATGCCTGCTGCTTGCAAATGTTGGCGCAGCGCATTGCGTTGCTCGGCGGCAACCCGTACCACATACAAATGCTGGACATGCTGAGCGTTATCAAGTTGTGGGCATTGCAGCGGAGTTGTGGCTAAACCTGCGTTATAACGGGCAGCAAGGGCTTGACGGCGGACATTTTGGGCATCAAGATGAGCTAATTTGACCCGCAAAATGGCTGCTTGGAGTTCATCGAGGCGGCTGTTAGTGCCTTTTTCAAGGGTTACCTGATATTTACTGGCCCAGCCATAGGTGCGCAATTGTTTGATTTGAGTGGCCAAGGCATCGTCGTTGGTGATAATGGCCCCGCCATCGCCCAACGCTCCTAAATTTTTGGTGGGGTAGAACGAAAATGTGGCTAAAGCGCCGAATGTGCCGACGTGCTGACCTTGGTAGCGTGCCCCGTGGGCTTGGGCACAATCTTCGAGCACTGGCAATTGGTGGTCGGCGGCAATCGCCAAAATTGCCGAAAGATCGGCAACCTGTCCATATAAATGTACGGGCACAATGACTTTGGTGCGTGGGGTAATCGCCGCCGCCAATTGGCTCGGATCAAGCGTATAGCTCGCTGGATCAACATCGACATAGCGTGGGGTTGCGCCGACGGTGTGGGTGGCAAAGGTGGTATAGCTGCCAGCGTTGGCCACGGTCAACACTTCGTCGCCCGCTTGCAAGCCCAAGGCGCGTAGCCCTAAAATCAAAGCATCGGTGCCAGTTGCCAGGCTAATGCAATGGCGTGCGCCACAATATTCTGCCCATTCTGCTTCAAAGGCGCGAACTTCTGGACCCAAAACAAACCAACCGCTGCGCAACACCCGGGTGCTGGCTGCTTCGATCTCCTCGGCCATAGTGGCGACATGCCGCCCAAGGTCGTTAAATGCGATCGACATTACTCTGCTCCAAAAAGAACAGCCTCGCTACTGCGAGGCTGCGAATTAACAGCGATAGGCCAACTTTAACCGAGAGCTGGCTGGTTCGTCAAGCGGTGCGGCTGCGGCTTTCGCGACTTTCATCATAGCCTAGTTTGATCCAGCCTTGTTGAATAGCGTGAATAACGGCCATTGTGCGGTCGTTGACTTGAAGCTTGCTAAGAATTGAGGTGATGTGGTTTTTGACGGTTTGGCCGCTGATCGACAGCTGGTTGGCGATTTCTTTGTTGGAGAGGCCACGGGCAATACAATCGAGAATTTCAATTTCGCGGCTGGTCAATGGCGCAAACATCGACGAGGTATCTTCGCTATTGTTGGCAACATTCGAAAGCTCGCGGAATTGGTTGAGCACGCGGGTGGCCACATGCGGCTTAGACATGACGCTTTCGTTGATCACATAGCGGCCATGGGCGACATCGCGAATCATGCCGACGAGCTGTGTGGGATCGATTTCCTTGGAAGCGTAAGCGGCAGCGCCGGCCTTGATCGCGTTGAACAATTGCTCATCGTCGTCGTGAATGCTCAACACAATGATGCCCATGCGGGGAGCGCGGCGTTTGAGCACGCGAGCAACTTCCAAGCCATTTAAGCCTGGCAAATTAATATCCAGCAACACAACATTAGGGCTGAGGGTTTCAGTGAGCTTAATGGCCTCAGCGCCATTTTCAGCCTGGCCGATCACCTCGATATCTTTTTCTTGGCCGAGGCTCCAGCAGATGCCTTGGCGAAACAGTGGATGATCATCAATGATAAGAACGCGAATGAGCTCCATGGGTATCTCCTTCTGGATGAGCTTAGATCGTAATCCGAATGGTAACTTCAGTGCCAGCCCCGGGGCGCGAAGCAATTGCAAAATCTCCGCCAAGTAAGGCGACTCGTTCGCGCATACTGGTCAATCCCCAACTCTCTTTGCCAGAGCGCCGCACAACTTCTCGTGGATCAAAGCCCGGGCCATCGTCGCGGATGGTGACGATCAGCAGGTTGCCTTGCAACATACTGCGGATCAAAACATTGGCATTGCGAGCATGTTTATGGATATTTTGCAATGCTTCTTGTGTTACCCGATAGAGCACAATCTCAGCTTCAGCCGGAAGGCGGTTTGGCCAGTGGAGCAGGTCAATCGTGACTTTGACCTTGGTCGTTTGTTGGTATTTTTGAACATAGTCAGCGAGGGCAGTAGGGAAGCCTTGGTCGAGCGCACCTGGCCGTAAATCGGCGATAAAGCCACGAACTTCGTGCAAGCCTTGGCGGGCAGCGCTGCGCAGTTCGTGTAAAAATGGCTCCATCTGCGGCGAATTGCTTTGCTGTAAATTCATGGCATGTTCCAAGCCCATCAGAACATTCGCTAAAACTTGGGCTGGCCCATCGTGGACTTCACGGGCCAGGCGTAAGCGTTCGTCTTCACGGCCTTGGATAATTTGACCACGTAAGGCCAAGGCCCAAGGGTCATTTTGTTGGCCAATTGTGGTCGTGCCACTGAGGCTGGTGCTGCTCATTTCGATCTGGCGAATTAATTGTTCGAGCCGCTTGAGGGCTTCGGCGGTGGCGCTGGTTTCCGCATCGAGGTTGGCCATTTTGCTGCGTAGTTCGGCCTCTTGTTGGCGCAAACGCCCGACCGCTGGGGTGCCAAGTTGCTCGGCGAAGGTGCGCTGAACCGCTAACTCATCGGCAGTTCGATACATCTGGCGACCTTGTTGGGCAATTGCCGTATGCCGCTCGCGCAGTTGGGCGGCCTCACCTCGCAAGGCCTGCAAGGCATTTGCCAATTGGGTCTGTGCTTGTGCAAGTAACGCTGCTGCATCGGCCACAAGGACTTCCTTCCTACATGGTGCTAGTTCTGAGATCTGAAGTATAGCACGCTGTACGGGTGATGCAACAGCCGATTGACTATAGGAAAAGGGGTGATCTTAATAGTTGGATGTGGTCACACATTAGCGATAAGCGATCAAGTGGTTTTTCGTGTGGCTCACCCTCTAGCGCCAATCGTCAATTGTTCAATCCGACGGAATAGCCTGCTTTTCAGGACGCTCCAGAAGCTATTCCGTCGGATGCTAGAGATATTGATCAATGGACTCAGATAGATTAATTAGCGTTTTAAACCCTATACCACATCGACAACCCAAGTAATCCCAAAACGATCGGTAAGCATGCCAAACAGCTGCGCCCAAGGCGTTTGGGTAATTGGCTCGATGATTGTTGCCTGCTCAGCCAGTTTCGCCCACAACTCCATAACCTCGTTAACCTGTTGCCCACGGAGCGAGATAAAGAATGATGCTTGGGTCAGCGTTAGCCCATGGGCGCGGGAAGTCACGGTTTGTAGTGCTGGTAGTTGCTCTGTGGTTGGAATATCGTAGGCCATCAGACGGAAACCGCTGGCCGTCGTTACTTGCCCCCACATAATCATATCGGCGATTGGCGTATCTTTTGGTGCACCAACATCAGCGTAAGTTGTAAGCACAAGTTCCCCTTCGAACACGGCCTGATAAAACTCAAGCGCTTGACGGGCATTACCATGAAAGTTGAGATGAGGGGTTACAGCGATTGTCATAATTTGCTCCTTGGTGATTCACGACTGTCACTATTTGCTGTGGCAGTTGTTGATAAATCGGTCTTACTCCGTGAGTATAATGTATAATGCGGTCAGAATCAGACCTAATTAATTCAAGGAACTCTAAATCGATGTATAGCCCAACAACTCGTTTGTTAACGATCCTCGAACTCTTACAATCGCATCAGCGGATGCGCGGTGCTGAGCTTGCCAGTCGCCTCGAAATTAGCCAACGCACAGTGCGCCGCTATGTGGTGATGCTCCAAGATATGGGCATTCCGGTTGAGGCTGAGCGTGGACCCGATGGTGCTTACTATCTTGGTCGCGGCTACACCATCCCGCCCTTGATGATTAATCCAGCTGAGGCATTGGCACTCGTGCTGGGATTGCGCATGATTCAGGCTTTGCAATTTCCAGTTGATGCGACCGCGATTGAGGGTGCAATCGCCAAACTCGAACGGGTTATGCCAACAATTCTGCTTGATCAGGTACGAGCCTTCCAAGAGGCGATTACGTTTCATGTTGCTCCACCGCTTACCTTTTTGCAGCCAAGCATCGTCGCCAGCTTAAGTGTGGCGGTGCATACGCGCCAGCAGGTATGGCTGAGCTATCAAACATACAATGGGGATTCATCGGCACGGGTGTTTGATCCCTATGGAATTGTCTATTATCAAGGGTATTGGTACAGCGTTGGCTATTGTCACCAACGCAATGATCTGCGCACTTTTCGGATTGATCGCATTCAAGAGCTAAAGTTGCTCAATCAGCCATTTGAGCGTCCCCAAGATTTCGACGCGTTACACCATATGCACACCACGTTGGCCACCATGGCAGGACCATATGCGGTTGAGGTTGTTTTCGACGCAACGATCGAACAGGTGCGCCATGTGTTGCCACCCGCAGCCGGAACCTTTGAGCAAAGCGACGTTGGGATTATTTGGCGGCGGGAAACCTACGAATTAACCTCGATTGCTCACCGCTTGTTACAAATTGATCTGCCAGCTACTATTCGCCAACCAGCTGAATTAAAGGAGATGATGCATCAGCTGGCAGCAAAGGCACTGCGAATGACGCTTAATCAACATCCATAGATGGGCATCATTTAACAGAAAAATGTGCCCATCTACTAAACTGTAACAAAGCGTGGCTTAGCGCATCGTGATGACGACCTTGCCTTTTACTCGGCCTGTTTCAACGTAGTCCAAGGCCTCTTTGGTTGCTTCAAAGGCAAAGCTTCGATCCACAATCGGGTGGATAATTCCAGCGTCGATCAATGAACTCAGTTCGCTGAGCTGCTCGCCGTGCGCCCGCATAAATAGAAATGAATAGCGTACCTGCCGTTGTTTCGCTTTTTTGCGAATGCGATAGCTCAAAAAGCGCAAAAGCATGCGAATGGGCCACTTCGCGCCAATTTCTTGACCAAACGCCGGATCAGGTGGCCCCGAAATCGAGATCAGCGTTCCGCCAGGCTTTAGCACCCGAAGCGATTTTTCGCCGATTGCTGCCTCTTGACTATGCAAGACCACATCATAATCTTTCAGGATTGTTTCGAAATCCTCGGTCTTGTAATCAATCACAATATCGGCCCCGAGGCGCTTCACAAAATCGAAATTTGCCTTGCTCGTGGTTGTCGCGACAATCGCCCCCACATGTTTGGCCAGCTGAATTGCAATTGTCCCAACTCCGCCGGAACCTGCCTGGATGAAGATTTTTTGGCCTTTTTTGAGCTGTGCTTGTTCAATCAAGGCTTGCCAAGCGGTCAGGCCAACCAACGGGAAGGAAGCTGCTTCAGCCATGCTCAGTTTTTTGGGCTTGATCGCAACATCAGCTTCGTTGATTGCAATGAATTCGGCAAAGGTTCCAATGCGGTCTGCTGCTGGCCGAGCATAGACCTCATCGCCTAGCTTGAATCGCTGTACCTTTGCTCCAACCTTAACTACAACCCCAGCGACATCATTGCCCAAAATAAGTGGGAAGCGATATGGCAAGATAGCTTTGAACTCGCCATCCCTGATTTTGTTATCCAACGGGTTAACGCCAGCGGCGTGGATCTGAATCAATAGATCAGTATCTCGCAGTTCTGGAATTGGCAGATCGCCAACCCGCACCCGATCCTTGTTGCCATAGCGCTCGATGAAGAAGGCTTTCATCATACGGTGTTGCTCCTATTGTTGTATCTGGCGCTGCTTATGGGAAACGAAATTCCCATAAGCATGCTGCCGTTCGCAGTGTATGAGACTAGGCAGCGGTCTTGCTACCACTGAACAGACGGCGTTTGAACGCCTCAAATACTGCCTCTGGGAGCACACGCTGGAGCATCAGGGCGATTGTTCCATCCACGCCAACGGGATAGCGCAGACGGGGCTTGCTAGTCGCGGCGCGAAGGATCACACGGGCGACTGCGCCAGGGTCCATGCCTTTCTTGGCATTTGTGACAAGGCTTTGCTGGGCACTTTGGCGACCTGGGGTATAGTCGTCAATCGCGGTGGTTGGCCACTGCGCGACGAACGGCGTGTTCACATAGCTTGGCTCGATCAGTGAGACGCTCACGCCGAACTGCCGAACCTCGGCGCTAAGGGATTCGCTCAGGCCTTCCAAGGCAAATTTGCTCGCGCTATACAGGCCGCCGTATGGCGGCGCAATGTGCCCAACAATCGAGCTAACATTGATAATGTGGCCGCTACCTTGCTGGCGCATAATCGGCATTACCGCTTTGATCATGCGGATAACACCGAACAGATTGGTATCGAACTGAGCTTGCGCATCGGCAATGCTACTTTCCTCAACCGCGCCAAACTGCACATAACCTGCATTATTGACGAGGATATCAAGTTGTCCGGTCTGGCCCAGCAGCGATTGAACCGCTGCATCCACCGAATCGTCCGAGCGGACATCCAGCGGTAGCCAAGTAAATGAGTGCTTGTGTGAAATCGGGTTGCGGCTCGTGCCGAAAACCCGAAATCCTTTGGCTGCCAAGAGTTCCGCAGTTGCTTGACCAATCCCCGATGATGCGCCCGTGATGAGCACGACCTTTTGTTGCGATGTCATTAATCTGTTCCTTCATGAATAGTCATGTTTGAATAATCGTTCAAGCATGAGGTCAAAAAAATTTAGTTGAAAATCGATAACGCTGTTTTTACGATATCGTCGAGCATTCCCCGCTGCTGCTGGCTCCGCGCAAGCACGCGCAGGCTGATAAAGGTTCCTACTAAGAAATGCGCCAATTGATGGGGATCGTGTTGCCACGAGAGTTCACCCGCAACCTGCGCCTTGATCAGCAGCCGATAGAGCGCTTCTTCGAACTCGTTCAAGGCCGACTGGATGATCTCGTTAACGGCATGATCATGCGGAGCTATTTCTAAGGATGCATTAACCAAAAAACAGCCACGGCGCGCTGGGTCGTGCAGCAAAGCATCAACCTGGGCTTGGAAAAGCTGGCCTAATATAACTTGGAGTGAGCCAGTTTGCGCCAAAATAGCCATAGTTTGGGCTTTAATAGCGGCAGTATACTGATTAAGCGCTGCTAGGTATAGCGCATGTTTATCGCCAAACGTTCCATAGAGGCTACCGCGCCCGATTCCCGTAACTTGGACGAGATCTTCGATTGATAGCCCTTCGTACCCACGTTCCCAAAAGGCGTTCATGGCTTTTTCGAGAACCCGTTGAGGCTCAAATGCTTTCTTGCCTGCCATAAGTCGTCTCATACTCCTGCTTGCAGCGAAGTATAGCATATGTTGGAACGATAAGTCAATGATCATAAATGGAAGTGCTAGACCAGATCGTGCTCATTCAATTGTGCTAAGCATTGAGACTCAGTAGTTTTAACCTCAAACGCTTGCGAGTAGCTATCAACGAGGGCCAGCTTGCCCATCTTTTTGAGCTATCCAAGGCGAATCCCCTCTAGGGGTTGAGTGTCAAGGGTTTTCATCTGACTATCAGTGCCAAATAGCGCATTCTAACGATTGAGATGGCTTGATCGGGGTGCTACAATAGGATGACAATGCTGCTGCACAAGAGGCTGAATTCATGGTTTGTCCACGCTGTTCAACCGAATTAAAAACTGGGGCACGCTTTTGCCCCAAGTGTGGTGCTGGTCTACCCCGTTGGACTGGCCGCCTTGCCAATGGCGATGTATTGATTGATCGCTATGTGGTGGTTCGCCCGTTGGCCCGTGGTGGCATGGGCGCGGTTTATTTGGCGACCGATCGGCGGCTTGGTGATGCTCCAGTCGCGCTCAAAGAGATGACGGGTTTGCATCAACCAGGCGATACCGATGCTTGGGAACGCGCTGTTGGCGAGTTTCGGCGCGAGGCTTCGCTCTTGGCGCGGCTAAGTCACCCCAATTTGCCGCGC
Organism: Chloroflexota bacterium; assembly: GCA_020161265.1. Taxonomy (NCBI): domain Bacteria; kingdom Bacillati; phylum Chloroflexota; species Chloroflexota bacterium. The sequence continues at coordinate 379,884 of JAIUOC010000003.1, forward strand.
GTGATCGACCAATTTCGCCATGACGAAAACGAATTTTTGGTGATGGAATATGTCGAGGGTCAAACGCTCCGCTCCGAAATGGAAGGCCGCACCGAGCCGTTGGCCTTGGAAACGGTGATCGATTGGATGCGCCAATTGACCAACGTGCTGCAATATTTACATAATCAAAACCCACCGATTATCTATCGCGATCTCAAGCCGCCGAATATTATGCTGCGCCCCGATGGCCGAATTGCCCTGATCGATTTTGGCATCGCTCGCTTGTTCAAACATGGTCAAGAAGGCGATACGGTGATTTATGGCACGCCTGGTTATGCGCCGCCTGAGCAATATGGCTTTGGTCAAACCGACCATCGCTCGGATATTTATAGTTTGGCGATGGTCATTCACGAATTGTTGACCCGTTTTGAGCCAGCCAAACGTGAAAGTACCCGCCCGCCGTTGGCGCATAATTTGCGTAATACTGTGCCACCTGCCTTGAGCGAGGTGCTGCACCGTGCAATGCATCCTGATCCTGCTGATCGTTATCAATCAATGCGCGATTTTCAAATGGCAGTCGATCATTCATTAAATCAAAATCAGGTTGCCGCCTTGCCTGATGCCACAGTGCTGCATCAAGCGACGATTGCCAAGCCCAAAGCTGCAAATTGGTGGTGGCTGGCGCTGGCCTTGGTTGGTATTGGCTTGATTGGCTTTTTGCTGGCCCGCACCTTTGGCGTATTTGCGCCTGAGGTTCAGCCAACCAGCGTGGCCCAAATTACGCCTAGCCTAGCTGAGCCAACTCCGATCGAAGCCACGGCTGTGCCGATCGTGATTGGGCCAGCTCCGCCGGGGATGTTGGCGATTCCTGGTGGCACATTTGTGATTGGTAGCGATGCTGGCTCACCTAACGAGCAGCCAGTTGGTCGCGGCTATCTGCCAACCTTTTATATTGATCGCACTGAGGTGACGGTAGCGGCCTATCGCGCCTGTGTCGAGCAACAACGCTGTAGCGAGCCAGCTGATCGTAGTTCGCTGACGGTCGCTGATTATTACGATAACGCCCAATATGCTGAATATCCGATGATTAATGTTTCGTGGCAACAAGCCTTGACCTACTGCCAAGCTCAAAATAAACGCTTGCCCAGTGAGGCCGAGTGGGAGCGGGCGGCGCGGGGCACTGAAGGCCGCATCTATCCATGGGGCGACCAGTGGGATGCCAGTTTGCTGAATGCTTGGGGCGCTGGAGTTGCTGGCGATACCCGCGCAGTTGGCAGTTATCCTAATGGTGCTACGCCCGAAGGCGTTTTGGATTTAGCTGGCAATGTTTGGGAATGGACGAGCAGCCTTGATTTGCCCTACCCCTACAATGCTGCTGATGGCCGTGAAGTGCCAACCCAACCTGGCTCGCGGATTGTGCGCGGCAGTTTTAGCGGCACGAATCCTGAGAATGCTCGCGCGGCGGTGCGCGAACGACGCGACCCTGAATTGCCCTTAAATATTATTGGCTTTCGCTGCGTCACCAACGATTTTTATGTGCCCGAAGGCATGGATTTTATTGCGGGCGGGCGCTGGACGATGGGCGCAACTGCCGAAGATTTGGCGCATTACAAAGAAGTCTATGGATGGCAAGGCTTGCAAAATGAAGAACCAGCAACTCCAATTTCGACCACGGCCTTTTATCTTGATCGTACTGAAGTGTCCAACCAAGCCTATGCTGAGTTTATTAATGCGACTGATCGCGCTGTCCCGACCAATTCATTTGATCCGGTTGGGCTTTCATTGTGGTTGCCCGATCGCACAGTACCAATCTCGCTGAGCCAACATCCAGTTGTCAATGTAACCTGGGATGATGCCCGCAGCTATTGCGAATGGCGTGGCAAACGGCTACCGACCGAAGCCGAGTGGGAACGGGCGGCGCGTGGCGATCAGCGCACGATTTTCCCATGGGGCGATCAAGCTGATGCTAGTTTGCTCAACAACAAGGATTTTGGGCCAGGCCGAACTATGCCCGTTGGCACATTGCCAAACGCTGGCCCCTATGGCACACTAGATCTTGCAGGCAACGTGTGGGAATGGACACAATCGCTGTATATTCCCTATCCGTATCATCCCAATGATGGGCGCGAGTTGCCGACTGGCGCAGGTTCGCGGGTATTGCGCGGTGGTTCGTGGTTCGATGATCTGATGTCAGCGCATACCACAGGCCGCAATTCGTTCCGCCCCGACCTTGCCAATATCAATGTTGGTTTTCGGTGTGCACAGGATGTTGCACCATAAGCTAGATGTGTTAGGAATGCATGAACATTATCAATTTAGAAACTATTTCCAAAGCCTATGGCCCTAAAGTGTTGTTTGAAAATATTTCTTTAGGCTTAGCAAGCGGCGATCGAATTGGCTTAATCGGGGTCAATGGCAGTGGTAAATCGACCTTATTAAAAATTGCTGCTGGTTTAGAACAACCAGATACTGGCCGCGTAACCTTGCGCAAAGATTGCCGAATTGGCTATTTGGCTCAAGATCCGCCGATGGATGCCAACCAAACGGTGTTGGAATATGTGTATGCGGCGGCGGGCGAAGGTGCAACCTTGCTTAGCCAATATACGCTTGCCAGTGTGCAGCTTGAGCAAGACCCTAACGATACCAAAGCGCTGGCTGCCGTAGCCGAGTTGAGCGAACGTTTGACCACGCTTGATGCTTGGGATACCGAGTTGAGCGCTCGAACGGTGCTTTCGCGGCTTGGCATTACCACGCTTGATGCCCAACTTGGCACGCTCTCTGGCGGCCAACGCAAGCGTGTGGCGATGGCGCGGGTGCTGATCGAAAAGCCCGATTTGCTGATTCTCGATGAGCCAACCAACCATATCGACCCAACTACCGTGGCTTGGCTGGAAGGTTATTTAGCCAATTTGCAAGGCGCGTTGCTGCTGATCACCCACGATCGCTACTTTTTGGATCGGGTGGTGACGGCGATTGTTGAGCTTGAAGATCATCAATTATTTTCGTATCCAGGCAATTACGAGCGCTTTGTGGTCGAACGAATTGAGCGCGAACGCCAACGCGCCAAGGCCGAGCTTGACCATCGCAACGAGGTGCGCCGCGAATTGGCTTGGTTGCGTCAAGGTGCGCAAGCTCGAACCACCAAACAACAAGCCCGCGTCGATCGCGCTAATGCCTTGATCAACCAAGAGCGCCGCCAAGAGCGTGGAACCTTGGAGCTTGAATCGACAGGCCGACGGATTGGCAAAAAGCTGATCGAAATGCATGGCGTGAATAAGCAAATTGCTGGCAAAACCTTGCTGAGCAATTTTGAATATCAGCTTACTCGCGACGATCGGCTGGGAATTATCGGCCCAAACGGGGTTGGCAAATCGACCTTGCTCAATTTGATCGCAGGCCGTTTGCAGCCTGATAGTGGCGAATTGGTGGTGGGCGAAACCATCCATGTGGCCTATTACGATCAAAGTAGCAGCGATCTTAACCCCAACCAACGCTTGATCGATTATGTCAGTGATGGTGCTGAGTTGGTGCAAACAGGCGAGGGTTTACGCACCGCCAGCCAAATGCTTGAGCGCTTTTTGTTCCCGAATAATCAGCATTGGGATTATATCCACAGCTTGTCGGGGGGCGAACGCCGCCGCCTTTATTTATTACGAACCCTGATGCGCAATCCCAATGTGTTGCTGCTCGACGAACCCAGCAACGATCTTGATGTGCAGACGATTGCAATTTTGGAAGAATACATTGAGCAATTTAATGGCGCAGTGATTATCGTCTCGCACGATCGGGCTTTTCTCGATAACACGGTTGATCATTTGCTGATTTTCGAGGGCGATGGCAAGGTGCGCCACTTCCCAGGCGATTACTCGGCCTATCGTGAAGTCTACGAACGCGAGCAATCAGCACTCAAGGCTGTAACCAAACCGTCAACTCAAGAGCGGCCACGCGAGCAAAAACCGCGTAAACTGAGCTTCAAAGAGCAACGCGAATTGAGCGAACTCGAAAAAACCATCGCCAACTTAGAAGCCCGCCAAAACGAATTGAATGCAGCATTGAATAACGCAGGCAGCGATTATCAAGCCTATACCCGTTTGCACACCGAACTTGAGCAGGTCAGCCAAAGCTTAGAACAAAGCTACGAACGCTGGATGGAACTTTCTGAGCTAGCGTCGGCTTCGTAATTTTCAGCGCATGGAGCACAGGAATGCAAGCAACACCCGAACTAATTTTGATTGTGGATGATCAAACCACCAATGTGATGGTGTTACAGCGGATGTTGGAACGCGCTGGTTATGCTACTGCCTGTGCTCGCAGCGGCTTCGAAGCCTTGACCATGCTCGAACAGCAAGTCCCCGATTTGATTTTACTTGACGTAATGATGCCGGAAATGGATGGCTACCAGACGTTGCAGGCAATTCGTGAGCGCAACCATCTGCCATTTATTCCAATTATCTTTGTTTCGGCCAAGCAAACCACCGCCGATACGGTAACTGGGTTGGATTTGGGCGCTGATGATTACGTTACCAAGCCCGTCAATCGTGATGAATTGCTGGCTCGTATGCGCGTGCTGTTGCGCTTGAAACATACGCGCCGTGCGCTCCATCGGGAACAAGAACGTTTGCGCTTTCTCTATCGGGTTTCGCAAACCTTGCATCGCTCGTTGGATATTGATCAAGTGTTGCCCGAAGCCTTGAATGCGATCAACGAGCTGTTGGGAGCCAGCCGTGGTAGCGTGTTGCTGCTCGATGATCAAAATCGGGTTTGGCGGCGGATTCTGTTTCGACCACATTTGCCGCCTGCCGAGGCTGAACAAGCGATTCAGGCGGTGCTACGTGAAGGCTTGGCCTCGTATGCCTTGCGCACTGGCGAAGTCCAAATCGTCGAAGATGCCCAAAACGATCCCCGTTGGAAGCATTTTTATGATGATCGTGAGGAAATTGGCTCGGCGCTGGCCTTGCCATTACATAATTATGCCCAAAATACGATCATCGGCGTATTTATCTTGGTGCATCCCCAACGTAATTTCTTCCGCACCGAGCTAGAAACCCTGATCAAAGCATTGACTGATCAATTAAGCGTGGCCTTGACCAATGCGGCGGTCTACACCCGTTTGCGCGAAGCTGAAGATAGCCGCGATGGCTTTATTCAAATGCTGACCCACGACTTACGCGCACCGTTGGCAGGCATGGTTGGCTGCTTCGATGCCTTGATGACCACCCAGCTTGATGATGATGGCAAATTGTTTGTCGAGCTTGGCTTTCGAGCCGGAGCTGCCCAACAACGCCTGATCGACGATTTGCTCGATGTGTATAAGGCTGAGGCTGGGCGTTTGGTGCTTAGCCAGGAAACCACCAGCTTGCAGCGTTTGGGTGAATTGCTGAGTGAGCAAGTTTTGGGAATTACGGTTGAACAACAACTAAGCTTTGAGCTTGATCTGCCAGCCGAGCCATTGGTGGTGCTTGATGAGCATAAAATGGTGCGCGTATTGGCCAATTTGGTCAGCAATGGCATCAAATGGACGCGGCCAGGTGGTACAATTCGCGTGGTTGGCACGGTTGATCAAGCGCAGCAACTGATTACCCTAAACGTCAGCGATACGGGGCAGGGGATTGCTGCCGAAGATATTCCGCATATTTTCGATAAATTTTATCAAGGTCGTACTACCGCCCAATCGCGGGGTACTGGGCTGGGCTTGACCTTTTGCAATTTAGCGGTTGGTGCTCATGGCGGCACAATTAGCGTGGATAGCCAAGTAGGCAAGGGGACGACGGTCACCGTGCAGCTACCTTGGAAGGAGTAACACCCGATGCCAGCACGATGGCGTATTCTTGTAGTTGATGATGACACGATTATTCGCCGCACGCTCGTGAGCAATTTGCTTAACGATGGGTTTGAAGTAATGGCGGCAGAATCAGGCCAATCGGCCTTGACCATGGTCGAAAGTTCATGGCCTGATCTGGCGATTCTCGATTTGATGATGCCTGGCATGACTGGTTTTGAACTATCCGACCGTTTGCGGCGCTATGTGGAAATTCCAGTGATTATGCTGACCTCGATTTCCGATGAGGCTACAACTGTACGCGGCCTTGAGCAGCATGCCGATGATTATATGACCAAGCCCTACCGCTACCCTGAATTGCGTGCACGGGTCAATAAACTGCTGACCAAATCGTATGAAGGTGGCTTGCATCCAGGCGAGTTGGTGGTAATTGACGAAGATCTCTCAGTTAATTTTGGTCAGCATATTCTGTTGCGCAAAGGTGAGGCAATTCCGTTGGAGCCGATTGAGCTACGGGTCTTGTACTTACTGTTGCAAACACCAACTGTGGCGGTGGCAACCACAACCCTGTTGCGCAAGGCTTGGGGCTTGGGCGAAGAGGGTGATCAATCCTCGTTGTGGGTGCGAATTCGCTCGTTGCGCACCAAACTTGAGGACAATCCATCAAAGCCAATCTACTTAAAGACTGTGCGTGGCGTGGGCTATGTGTTCGACGTGCAACCACGGCGCGGCTTGTAATCTTACTCGTAAACTTACATTCTTATAGTGGTGGTGATGGTTGCCCAAATGATCCATCGCTATAAGGATGTTAAGTATGCTAAAGACTGTTTTGCTGGTTGATCCCGACTGGATCACCCGAACGCTCATGAGATATCACCTTCGCCGGGCAGGCTATACAGTCTACGAAGCCGATTCCTGCACTCTCGCGGCTCAACTGAACGAGCAATATCAGCCAGAATTTATCATCCTTGATGAAGCGATTTCAACCGAGCACAGCAATGCGCTCAATTGCCGCGATCATCAGAACTATATTTTGCTGACCGATCTGCCGCAACCCCGAACCACTGGCCGTTTGAGCTTAGCCAAGCCAATTACTGGCCATAATTTAATTAGCCAATTACAAGCCTATCGGGCATAGGCGCTAGGGGTCGGCTATCCGGCGCATAGTTTTGAGCCACGAAGAACACGCAAATTGTTTTTTGATCCACGAAGAGCACGAAGCACACGAAGGTTAGATTTTTTGCTGTGAATTGCCCGAAACATGTTCCGATAGCCCAAAGCCTATCGCCATTCAGATCTCTGCGCCTCTGCGTTGAATAGTGTGATCCTCAATTTTTGATGGTTGCTTTCATCCCTCATCCCTCATCCTTCATCCTTACAAATTACTTGCTTTAGTACGCTTGACAGTTGGGCTACCTTGCGACTATGCTAAGCTACGATTTGCTGCTTTAGAACGCGCCATTTGTGATGATTCAATGCTTGGTTGCTGCTCAATTGAGCCATACAACCATTATTGAATCATGCGGGAGCCTATTGTGAGCCAAGTTGAGGATCAATTGGCGCAATTTGTGGTTTTTATCCTCGATCAAGAACGGTTTGCTTTGCCAGTTGAGCAGGCGCGTGGCATCGAACGTTGGCGTAATCCAACTCGCATTCCAGGCACTGCAACCGCGATTATGGGGATTATCAATCAGCGCGGGGTGCTGCTGACGGTGGTTGATATGCGGGTGGTTTTAGGCATGAAGCCAATTACCCCGACTCGGCGTAGTCGTTTTTTGCTCGTTCACGAACAGATCGATTGTGCAATCGCGGTTGATCAGGTGATCGATATGTTGACCTTGGATGTGGGTTTGGCTGAGCCAACTCCCCATCGTGGAACGGTCGCTAGCCGAGGTTTGCTGCCAACGCCGTTTGGGTTTGCAACCTGGCTTGATCTTAATGCCCTACTTGGGTCGATCAATGGTTAACCCAGTCATTGTCAGCGATCTTTATCCAGTTAATGTTGGCGATCAAACGATCTTGATTCGCCAAACCGCCTTGGTTGGTGTGGATTATGTTGCCAATAGCGGGCAACCAATTAGTAGCGTGGTTCAGCAATCTAATCCAATCGATGTCATTGACTTAAATCAGTGGCTCCAGCAGCCAATTGGCCAACAAGCCAATCGCTTAGCCTTATTTGTGGTTGGGCAAACAGCTATGGGCGTGGTAGTCGATCAATTGGGCGACCCGATTAGCACAGCCTTGAGCCTGCAACCACTGCCAAGCCTAGTTTCCGATAGCTTGCTCGACCCCAGCATTTTGGGCATTATTATGCTCGATGAACGCCCATGCCTCATGCTTGATCTTGAACTGTTTGTGCTGGTACACGCCAAGCGCTAGACCAGTGCCAAGGAGTCTGCTCATGGCGAATTTAGGTTCGCTTTTCTCGCTCGATTTTACGAATTTGACTGATCGCCGCCGCGTGATTATGCGGATTGTTGCCTTGGCTGCCTTGGTTGTGCCTTTTTTAGTGGTCTTGGTGGCGTGGATTTACGAGCGCAATAATCCACAATTGTGGGATGCCCTTGGGGTTTTGTTTGTCTCGATGGGCGCGGTTTGGTTGATTGCCTTGTTCAGCTTGCGCATGATTAATCAAGGCCAAGATCAAATTGTTACCTATGTTTTAATTGGCACAATTTCGTTGTCAGCCTTGGCTTGTGCCGTGCGCTATGGCGGCATCGATCAAAGCCTGATTGTCTCGCTGTTGCTGGTGATGCTGTTTATTGTCGGTTTGGTCGCAACATGGCGCGAAATTGTCTCGTATGGCGTTGCGATTACCTTAGCGTATGGTCTGTTATTACTGCTCAAGGGCAACCTTGAATCATTTCGAGTGACAACCCTGACCGCTGCCAATAACGCCGGGGTCTATGGCGTTGGGGCGGTGCTGTTTTTTGTTGGCTTGGCTACCACGATTGTCCTGACCACGATTTTTAGCCGTGCTTTGGCTGAATATTCGCAAAAAAGTGAGCAATGGACAGCCGATTTGATGCGGGCCAATGAGCAGTTGATCGAGAAAAATATTCAGCAGATCGAGCTTGGCACTGATCTTTCGTTTGCCGCTACCGAATTATCGGCAGCCTCGCAACAACAAGCTTCGGGGGCAACTGAGCAAGCCTCGGCTGTGGCAGAAGTTTCATCAACCATCGAAGAATTGGGCTTTACAGCGCGACAAATCGCTAGTGCCTCGGATCAAGTCAGTATTGCCGCTCAACAAACCTTGACCTCGTTGGCCATGGGCCAGCAATCGGTTGATGAAGCGATTCAAGGTATGGAGCGGATCAAGCAGCGGGTACAAGAGGTTTCTTCGCGAGTTTTGAGCTTGGGCGAACGTTCGCATCATATTAGCGAAATTATTGCCTTGATCGATGATGTTTCCGATGAAACCCACCTGCTGGCCTTGAATGCGGCGATTGAAGCGGCTGGAGCTGGCGAACATGGCCGCCGATTTGCCGTAGTTGCCGCCGAAGTCAAGAGCTTGGCCAATCGTACTTTGGCGGCTTCGCGCGAAGTTAAAGATGTGATTGCCGAAATTCAGGCTGCGACCAACGCCTCAGTGCTGGCCACCGAAGAGAGCGTCAAAGAAGTCGAACAAGGGGTCAGCTTGGCTCATCGTGCTGGCCAAGAGATGGATTCAATTGTGGTTTTGGGCGAACATACTGCCCAATTAGCCCAAGAAATTAGCCTAGCAACCGCTCAACAACAAACTGCATCGGAGCAAGTTGTTGAAACCATGCGTGAAATTGCCGAAGTCTCACGTCAAACGGCGGCTGGTTCGCGCCAAACTGCCGACGCTGCATCCAAACTCACCGCGATTGCAAATCGCTTGCATTCGTTGGTCAACATTGATGCCAATACACGCTAAGCGAGGAGCTATCGCATGGGCGGTTTTGATTTATCAGCATTTTTTGGCCAGTTTCGCGAAGAAACTGAAGAGAATGTGCGGGCCTTGACCACAGGCTTATTGGCCTTGGAGTCAAACCCAGGCGATCGCGAAGCGATTGATACGATTTTTCGGGCGGCACATACGATCAAAGGCTCGGCGCGCATGCTGGGTCAAGTCGATATGGGTCGTTTGGCACATACCATGGAAAGTTTGCTTTCGGCCTTGCGCAGTGGCATGCTAGCCATGAATTCGAGCATTAACGATGTGCTGCTGGCCAGTGTTGATGTGCTGCTAGTGCTGAATTCCCAAGTCAACGAGCCGCCGCCAACCGATCCCAACGTTGATCGTTTGGTGGAGCAACTGAATGCCTTGGCGGCTGGTGAAAGCTTGCCGACTGCGCCAATAGCGCCTAAAGCTGCGCCAATTGTCGCGCCAGTGGCCGAACCAGAACCTGAGCCAGCGCCAGTTGTGCTTGAGCAACCCAAGCCCGAACCAGTGGTTGCTAAGCCAGCCGTGCCTGCCAAACCCAAAAAATCAGCCTCAGCCGAAGCCCCCAAGCCAGTGATTAGCACTCGTTCGACCGTGCGTGTGCCAATTTCGCGCTTAGATCGGTTGTTGAATACCGCTGGTGAGTTGGTGGTGACCCGTCAATTGCACCTTGAGCATGTCGCCGATCTTGAGGCTTTGGATAAATTGCTGACCAAAAGTGAGCGCCTGAGCCAACAATTGAGCGAGCGCTTGACGGGCCAACGCGTGACCTTTCAGCAACGGCGCGAGGCCAGCGAATTAGCCAGCCAACTGCAAAATCTGGCCCAATCGACGCGCAATCAGTTGCGCTTGCTCACCGAGCGTTGGAGCAGCCATAGCGCTGCTAGCGAGGCCTTGGTCGATGAACTTGAAGCCGAGGTCATGGCGACCCGTTTGCAACCTGTGGCTGGTTTGTTTGCGCCAATTCCTCGGGCCGTGCGCGAGCTGGCTCGTTCGTTGGGCAAAGAAGTTAACTTAATCACCGAAGGCGAAACCACCGAGGCCGACCGCAAAGTGATTGAGTTAATGGCTGATCCGTTGGTACATTTGGTGCGCAACGCGCTTGATCATGGCATCGAAAGCCCCGATGAGCGTGTGAAAGCTCACAAGTCTGCCGAAGCAAGCTTGCGTTTAGAAGCTCGCTCGTTGGGCGGCACAATTGAAATTATTATCAGCGACGATGGCCGTGGAATCGATCCAGCAGTGATTCGGGCAACTGCAATTAAACGGGGAATTATCGAGGCTGATGCCGCGACTCGCTTGCGTGATGAAGAAGCTTTGGAGTTAATCTGGCAGCCTGGTTTTTCCACCAGCGCAATCATCACCGATGTTTCAGGCCGTGGCGTGGGCATGGATGTGGTGCGGGCGGCAGTGACCGAGGTTGGCGGGCGGGTCGATGTGCATTCGGTGCTTGGCCAAGGCACGACCTTCACGCTGATTTTGCCAATTACCTTGCTGACCACGCGCGTGTTGTTATTTGATGTGGCTGGCACGACCTATGCCTTGCCCTCGACCGCCTGTTTAGGTGGGCGGCGGGTTGCTGGCGGGCAAATTCAGACCGTCGAAGGGCGACCAACCGTACGGGTTGATGAGCGCAGCGTGAGCATTGTAGCGCTTGCGCCCTTGCTTGAGCAGCGCGGCCCCTTGCCACAACCATCGGATATTTCCAATTTGGTGATTTTGGGGCCAGCTAATCGCCCATTGGCCTTGCTTGTCGATAAATTGGTCGATGAACGTGAGGTGGTGGTTAAATCGTTGGGCGCGTTGTTGAACGAACAGCGTTTATGCACTGGTGCGATTGCCCTGCCTGATGGGCGTTTGGTGTTAGTGCTCAATCCCTTGGCGATTGCGGCGCGGGCGCGTGAATGGGGCAAACCAGTCGCTTTGCCAGCGCCAACCAAGCTCCAACCCGCCAAATTATTGGTCGCGGAAGATTCATTTACCACCCGCGAACTACTTCGCTCAATGCTGCAATCGGCGGGCTATGTGGTTGAAACGGCGATTAACGGCCAAGATGCGCTTGACAAGCTCAATCACAATTCCTACGATCTGCTGGTAAGCGATGTTGAAATGCCGTTGCTAACTGGCTTTGAGCTAACCCGCCGTGTGCGTGCCCATGACCGTTTGCGCCAACTGCCAATTATCATTATCACCAGCTTGGCCCGCGATAGCGATCGGCGTGAAGGCTTGTTGGCTGGTGCGCAAGCCTATATCGTCAAAAGCCAGTTTGATCAAAGCAACTTGCTCGAAACGATTCATCAATTACTTGGTCGCTAAAGTAGCGCCGCCCGAATCAAGGCTTATCTGCCCCTGCGAGGAGTTTTTCAATGAGTGAACGTATCTTAGTTGTTGACGATAGCAAACTGGTTACCGATATTGTCAAAATGCGGCTGGAAATGTATGGCTATGCTGTCGATTTGGCCTACAGTGGCGAGGAAGCGCTGCAAAAAATCGGCGATCTCACGCCCGATTTGGTAGTGTTAGATGTGCAGATGCCTGGGATTGATGGCTATGAGGTTTGCCGTCAGTTACGCGCCAATCCCTTGTTTGAAGAGCTGCCAATTATCATGCTAACATCGATGGATGATAAACGGGCAGGCTTTGAAGCTGGAGTTGACGATTATCTCAACAAAGATCTCGATTTGCTCGATTTGCCTAATCGGGTCAAATTGTTGTTGGGTATGTAATGATGACAGGGCCGCTTGCACCAATTCGAGTGTTGGTTGTTGATGATTCGGCGGTTTCGCGCCGAGTCATCAGCACTATTTTAGCCAATGATCCCGCGATTCAAGTGGTTGGCGAGGCCCGTGATGGCCGTGAGGCGGTGCAATTGGTGGCAGCGTTGCAACCCGATATTATCACAATGGATGTGCGCATGCCGGTGATGGATGGTTTGCAGGCCACCGAAGAAATTATGGCCTATCATCCTACGCCGATTTTGGTGATCACCTCATCGCTGACCCGCCATGATCGTAATTTAACCTTTCAAATGCTCAACGCCGGAGCTTTGGAAGTTTGGGAGAAACCAACCGACCTGACCCTAGCTCAAGGCGAAGCTAATCGGATGCGGCTGTTGGAGCGGGTCAAGGTGCTTTCACGAGTTAAAGTGTTGACCCATTTGCGCGGGCGACGGCGCAAATCGCCAACGACCGAAACCAACATTCCCTTATTATTGGCCTCGGCTAGCCCGCCAAGCCAACGCTGGCTGATTGTGGTTGGGGCTTCGACTGGCGGCCCACGAGTGTTATACAAACTCCTGCATAGCCTGCCTGCGAGCATCCCCGCAAGCATTATCATTGTGCAGCACATCGCCGAGGGATTTGTTGGTACAATGGTAGACTGGTTGGACAATCATTCGCCCTTGACGGTGGAATTGGCGCAACACCGGGGTAGTTTGAAAAATGGCCATGTCTATGTTGCGCCCGATACCCATCACTTGCGGGTTGATGCCAACTGGACGGTACATTTGGAAACTGAACCCGATAATTTGCTCTATCCATCAGTCGATGTGACTATGCAATCAGCTGCCAAAGTGTTGCCGAAACAGACGATCGGGGTGTTATTGACTGGTATGGGTCGCGATGGAGCGCAAGGTTTGTTGGCTTTACGCCGCTCTGGCGCTCGCACGATCGCCCAAGATCGAGCCACTAGCGCGATTTGGGGCATGCCACGGGCGGCAGAGGAAGCTGGGGCTGCCATGGAATTTTTAGCTGCTGATCTGATTGCGCCGCGTTTGGTGGCGTTGCTCAGCGAAACTGAACGTCGATGAGCGAGTTGAGCACTGAACAATGGATGATCATCCGCGATTATCTAGCTCAACGGGCTGGCTTATATCTCGATGATAGCCGCATGCGCCAAGGCCGCATGCTCGTTCAGGAGCGTTATCGGCAATTACAAATTAGCCCCGCTGCCTATACATTGCGAATTCAAGACCCCACCAATGGCGGCGAGTTGCAATGGTTGGCTGAACGCTTGGCTAACCATGAAACCCAATTTTTTCGCAACCCTGCCCATTTTCGGGCCTTACGTGAGCATATTCTGCCTGAATTGCAGCGTTCGCGCTCGCCGTTGCGGCCATTGCGCTGTTGGAGTGCTGGTTGCTCAACTGGCGAGGAACCCTATAGCATGGCCATGGTTGCCTTGCAACAATGGGGCAATCCGCCGAGCCGCCCGATTTCGATTTGGGCTACCGATTTGAGCAATGTGCCGTTGGAGCGAGCGATTGCCGCCGAGTATCGTGGTCGTTCGCTAACGAATGTGCAAGCCGACTACAGACAATGGTTTGAACCGCAATCCAACGGAGCGTTGCGTGTCAGCGAAGCCGTGCGATCCTTGGTACAATTTGAACAGCACAATTTGCTTGATGCCCTGCCACATTGGGCCTATCAACTTGATGTGGTATTTTGCCAGAATGTCACGATCTATTTTCAGCTGGAAACATGTCGCCAATTGATCGAACGGATTTATGCGGCGATGGCGGTTGGTGGCTATCTGCTCTTGGGCTTTTCCGAGTCGCTGTGGGGCATTTTTGATCGCTTTGAAACGGTCGAGGTGGCTGGGGCGTTTATCTATCGCAAAGGCGATGGTCAACCTAAACCACGCCCCAACTTGAGCGAACGACCAATCACCAAGCCGCTGAATAAGCCAGCCGAGCCAATACCAGCGCGGCCACGCCCAAGTACGCGGCCATTAGCGCCAGCTAGCCCAAGCAAGCCGCCCGATGTGACGAGTTTGTTGGATGAAGCGCGGAAATTGCGTGGCCAAGGCCAGCAGCGACGTGGATTAAGCCTGTTGGCGAGTATTGCGCCCAACCAGCGCCAGCCAGCAATTTTGGCTTTAGCCGCGCAATTGCACGCCGATCTTGGGCAGCATGAGCAAGCGGCGGCTGAGGCGCGGCGGGCATTAGAGCTTGATGTGCTGCAAGATGCTGCCTATGTCGTGCTGGGCATGATCGAACTTAACCAAGGCGCATGGGATAAAGCGATTAATTATCTTGAGCGAGCCAGCTATTTAGTGCCCGATTCGCCGACGATTGCCTTTCATTTAGCTGAGAGCTATCGCCATCAAGGGCGAGCAACCGCCGCTTTACGTTATTATCAACATGCCTTGCGCAAATTGGCCCAACATTCAAGTAGCACGGTTATTGATGGAATTGCCGTGGGGTGGCTGCGTTCTGCTTGTGAACGCTGGATTGGCGGCTTAGAAGCCAGCCAAGGAACATTCTAAAACTATGCAAAAAGCACAATCAGCAATCTATAGTTCACTGCTCAGTCACCGCGCCCAAGGTCGTGTGGCGGTTCCGCTTGAGCCACCAGTGCCAACCCCGCCCGCAGCGCCTGAACCCGACCAACGCCAAGCTGAGCTGGAACAAGATTTGCAATTGGCGCGAGATTTGCAACAGGGCTTGATGCTCGAAACCGTGCCGCGCCTGCCTGGCTGGGAAATGAGCGCGGTCTCATTGCCAGCGCGTGAGCTTGGTGGCGACCTCTATGATTTTCTGGCGGTCAACGGCTCGCAGGGAATTATGATTGGCGATGTGAGCGGCAAAGGCTTGCCTGCGGCCTTGCGGATGGCAGTAGCACGAACCGTGTTTCGGGCTGAAGTGCGACGCGGCCAATCGCCAGGCCAAACCTTGGCAGCGGTGAATAATATTTTGATCGAAGAAATGCCCCAAGGCATGGTTACGATGCTCTATGCATTAATCGACCCGCAAACAGGCATGATGCACTTGGCCAATGCTGGTCACAATTATCTGATTGTGATCAATAATCAAGTGATTGAAATCGAAACGTCAGGTGTGCCACTTGGGGTTATGGAAATTGATTGTTATAGTGAATCCATCTTACAACTGAACTATGGCGATTCAGTCATGTTGTACACTGATGGTATTGTTGAAGCGACCAACGAACACCAAGTATTGTATGGCTACCCGCGTTTTCAAAGCCTGTTACAAGCAGTTGGCCATCTCAAGCCACGCGCCTTGATGGCCCGCGTGCTGAGCGAAGTTCGCGCCTGGACTCAAGGCCAGCTTAAACACGATGATGTGACGATGGTGCTGGTACGGCGGCGCTTGGCAAATTTGCTTGATGAAATGCATAGCATTGTGGCCGATGTGGTTGGGCCAATCACTGCTGACGAGTGGTGGCAAGCCTTGAACTTGGTTGGCACAACCCGCACGCCCGACCAATGTCTAGAGTTATTGCGCCCACTGAATGAAATGGTATCCAGCCAATTTGGCCGTGGGATTGCCCGTGAACTCCAAGCGCAATTGCGCCCAGTGATCGAAGAATATCGCTTGCTCCAATCCACCAAAGGATCGTCCTAAGGGAACTGTTATGACTACCAATGTTGACACTTTGAATGTAATGCCGCTGGACCTCGATACCTTTGCTGGGAGCGAGCGTTTTATGGCTGGGACGCGCTTGGGTGCTGCGTTTGGGCGCGGGATCAAAGCCTATTTGGCCGCCAATTATCCTGATGCAATCGAGCATTTTAAAACTGCATTAATCGCTGCCTATGTTGAAGGCGATGAGAAATCGCAAATCTACGATCGCGAACGGGCGATTATCTATCTGTATATTGGTAATGCCTGTGCTTTTCAAGATGATTGGCCGACGGCTCAGCGCGAATATTTGGAATCGGTACAAACCGACCCGCAATTAGCCGAAGCCCACTACAATTTAGGTGTGGCTTTCGGCGCGATGCGCCAAATTGATCGGGCAATTGGCGCATTCAAGGAAGCGCTTGAGCATAATAATGGCTTGTACGAGGCCCATTTTGCGCTTGGTCGCGCTTATCAAATGCTCGATGATGCTGGCCGCGCCTATATTCACTTTACTTCAGCTCGTGAATTGCGGCCTTATGCTGGCGAGCCTTTGTATTACATGGGTTTGATGCACCAAGCTCATGGTGCTCACGAATTGGCTCAGCGTTGTTTTGCCGAGGCGCTACGGGTTGAGCCAACCTTTATCTCGCCCAGCGTTGGCCCCGATGAAGTGCTGGTCAGCAAATCCGAGCAAGAGGTTGCCAATTGGTACTATCGTTTGAGTGACGACCTCAAAGCCCAAGGTTATGATGAAGATGCCAAGCGGATTTACGAGGCCTTGCTGAAATGGCGACCAACCGAGCATCGTGCCCGCTATTTGTTGGGCAATTTGTTGGCGCGGGCGCGGCGCTGGGAATTATCCTTGCAAGAATATGGCCGAATTCCACCGCAAGATCGCTACTATGTTGATGCGCGGCTGCGGATCAGCGCAATTTTACGCTTTCAGGGCAAGCATCGTGAGGCCTATAACCATTTGTATAGCACCGCCAAGTTGCGGCCCAACGATGGTCAAGTGTTCTTACAAATGGGCAAGTTGCTCTATGATTTAGAGAAACATCATGCTGCGATGCGTGCTTTTGAACGCGCGGTCCAACTTTTGCCCAAAGATCCCAATGCCTACTATTTATTGGGATTTATGTACACCGTGTTGGGGCATGAAAGTTGGGCACTAGCAGCCTGGCGTAAAGCGGTGGAGTTAGCGCCGCATGCGCATTCATTGCGCTACGATTTGGGTTATATGTACACCCGCCGCCGTCGCTACGATTTGGCTTCGCGTGAATTTAGCCATGTGCTGATGCATTGGCCCGATGATATTGAAACCACCTTTATGCTGGGTACATGTTATAAAGAAATGTTAGAACCAGCCCAAGCCATACCATTATTTGAAAAAGTGCTGCGCCGCAACCCACGCCATACTCAAGCACTCTACTATTTGGGGGCATGTTATCTCCAAGTTGGCAACAGTTCTTTGGGTAAGGCCTACCTGCGCCGCTATGAACATCTGATCAACCAACAGGAACAATTACCACAAAAGGGCCGTGCAATGGCTCGTGGAGGTTCGCGATGAATCGGATTCACCTCAACATTCCATCGGATTTGGTCTTTGAGCGGGTTGTGCGAGCTAGTGCTGCCGAACTCGGTAGCACAATGGGCTTTCCACGTGAGCGCGTCGAAGATTTGAAACTGGCGGTGAGCGAAGCAGTAACCAATGCTATCGAGCATGGTGGCGGCGGCGGTGTGGCTGGCTCGGTCGAAGTGATTTTCTCGTTGCATGCCGATCAGTTAGAAGTTGAAATTATTGATCATGGCAAAGGCATCGAGCATTTCAATACCGAACGGCGGGTGGTCGAGGAAGATAATCTCGAAGCGGGCATGCTGCGCGGTTTCGGCTCCTATCTCATCAGCGAGTTGGTTGATCAATACGAAGTGCAAAGCTCAGGCACAGGCACAAGTTTGCGCTTACGAATTTTCAAAGCGAAGTAGGGAGCAGGGGTCAGAATTCAGGGGTTAGGCTTCAGGAAACACGGCTATAGGCGCTAGGCTAGCGGAACAATTTGTGGAATGACAATGATCTCAAAAAGCCAAAAGCCTATAGCCGCTAGCCTATGGATTAAATGCCGATCCCTCGCCCCCGGCATTCCACTAGTCCCTGATCCCTCGCCCCTCGTCCCTAGCCCCCTAAGCCACCGTATAATGGAGAACATTGCATGCAGCGCCGACGATGGATATTAATCGCAATCAGCCTGACGCTGCTTCTAGCGAGTGCTGGCTTGAGTTTAGCTCGCACAACTGGCCTGTTGGATGACCCGAATTGCACAACCAGCGATTGTACGTTTTTACCGTTGGCCTTGAAAAATTCTAGTGAAATTACGCCAATGCCAACAAATGCGGCAACCGCAACCAGTGTGATGCTCTCGCCAACTGCAACATCGAGCACTACCCCAACCGCCGCGCCAACCGCAACCAGTACCTCAACTAATGTGCCAACTGCGACGAACACCGCAACCGATGTGCCAACCGCGACGAACACACCAACTGCTGTACCAACCGCAACCAGTACGCCAACCGACGTGCCAACTGCGACCAATACACCAACTGATGTGCCAACCGCGACCAACATACCAACTGATGTGCCAACCGTGACCAACACACCAACCCATACATCAACGCCAACGAGTACATCAACCCATACATCAACGCCGACCAGCACGGCTACGGCAACCCCACGTCCACCAACCACCACCCCAACCACGATTGTGGGTACGGCGACCCCAACCACACCGCCCAACTTCACACGGATTGTTTGGTCTACGGCTGTGCCAACACCATTTAGCTATCCTTTTGCGGCGGTTGAAGCTCAAGGCGCAGTGGTTGGCGGCAAATTGTATGTCTTTGGTGGCTTCGGTCAGCCTGGTTTATCGGGCGATACACCCTCGCGCTTGTCGAACGTGTATGATCCAGTGGCCAATACCTGGACAGCGATTGCGCCCTTGGAGCGAGGTTTGACTCACGTTGGTACTGCCACCGATGGTCAAAAGATCTTCCTTGTTGGTGGCTATATTGAAGATTTTGATGGAGTTGGCCAGATTTTCGGCTCACGGGTTTCGCGCTATTACGACACCGCCACCAATACCTACACCAACTTGCCGGTGATTCCGATTCAACGGGCGGCGGGCCAGCTGTATTATCTTGATCGGAAGTTGCATTATGTTGGTGGAACCTATTACAAACAGGTTGATGTTGGCACGCATTTTGTGCTCGATTTGAATGATTTGGCGACTGGTTGGGTGACCCAGACCAACCAACTAACCTATGCCGAGTTGCCCAATCCACGTCAACATGCTGGTGGGGTGGTGCTTGATGGCAAACTCTACTATATTGGCGGTCAGCATGGCCACGATGGTAGTTTAACCGTCGATAACGATGTGCATCGCTATGATCCCGCTACGAATATGTGGGAACAAATGGCCGATATTCCGTTGGCCTTGAACCATATTAGCCATTCGACCTTGGCGCTTGGCGGTAAAATTTTCGTCTTTGCTGGCCAAACCACCAACGGAACTAAACATAATACGATTTATGTGTATGATCCGGCCACGAATACTTGGGCACAAATGCCTAACAACTTGCCAGCAACCCGTTATTCAGGCATTATTGGCGAGATTAATGGCACGTTGTATTTCACGACTGGCGGCGGAACCAACAGCTATCGTGGAATTCCCACACCATAGCATTATTTTGCAGGGCGTTGGTCGCGTTTGGCGGCCAACGCAAAACTATGAGTATCACGATCTATCCAATTCCGCGTTTGCTGGCAACCAACCCATATCTTGATTTGTTGTATGCGCCATTTGCTGCATGGCCTGATGTGCAGATTGCACGCCAGCCATTTGCTCAAACCTTGCGCCATGGCTTGTTGCATGGCGGTCAGCGGGTGCTGCATTGGCACTTTTTTGATGAACTGACCCAGCAGCCCAGCCAAGCGGCAACTGCATTGCGTAGTATGAGCTTTATTGTGCTATTGCGTTTGCTGGCTTTGCGTGGAGCAAAATTGGTTTGGACGGCTCACAACTTGGAGCCACACGAATTGCGTTACCCCCAATGGGCGCAGCGTTGTTATCAGGCTATGGCGCAGGCGGCTGAGCAAATTATTGTACATTCGCAGGCCGCCGCCCAACTGCTCGATCAACGCTATCAGGTTGCCGCTAAAACCAACGTGATTGCCCATGGCTCGTATATCGGTGTCTATGGCGAAGCTTGGGATCAAGCGGCTGCCCGTGAGCAATTGCAACTAACGCCCAAAGGCTTTGTTGCGCTCAATCTTGGCACATTGCGTCCCTACAAAGGTGTGGAATTGTTGCTTGAGGCTTGGTCAGCCGAGCTTGGCCGCTTGCTGATTGTGGGTGCGGCCAAAGATCAACGCTATGCTGAGCAATTGCAACAACAGGCAACCAATCCTAGCATCACGCTACGGCCCCAGTTTATTGCCGATGCCCTTCTGCCTGCTTGGTTTGCCGCCTCCGATGTGGTCGTATTGCCCTATCGCAAAACCTTGACCTCAGGCATGTTGCTGGCAGCGCTTTCGTATGCCACGCCAGTGGTTGCGCCTGATTTGCCGCCAGTCCGCGAATTGATTCGCGATGGCGAGAATGGCTTTTTGTTTGAGGCCAACGATGTGGCTAGTTTACGCGCCGCTTTACACCGTGCCGCCGCCCATCCCGATCGACAAGCTTTGCGCCAAAATGCGCTCCAAACAGTTCAAGCGCTTGATTGGAGCCTGATTGCCAACCAAACTGCGGCAGTTTATCGCCGTTTATTCGAGAAACCCGCATGATTCCAGGCCAAATTTCGATCATCATCGTGAGCTATAACAGCGCCGCACTATTGCCCGCTTGTTTTGCAAGCCTCGCCACGACCAACGACGACAATTATCAATTAATTGTGGTTGATAATGCTTCGAGCGATGGCTCTGCTGAGTTGGTACGTCAGCAGTATCCGCAGGTTCAGCTGATTGCCAATCAGCATAATCATGGCTTTGGTGCGGCATGTAATCAAGGTATGGCGGCGGCGACTGGCGAATATTTTTTATTTTTCAATCCCGATGTACAAATTACGCCCAATTGGCTGACACTCTTGCGCCAGCACCTAGCAGCCAATCCCCAAGCGGCAATTATTTGCCCAACCACCTTGTATCCCAATCAAGCGCCGCCAACCCGTCATGGTGTGGCGATCACGGCGGCTGTGCCAGGCTGTGCAATGCTTTTGCGGCGCAGCGCATGGCAAGCAATTGGCGGTTTTGACCCAGCTATTTTCTTGTATTGGGAAGATACCGAGTTGTGTTGGCGGGCGTGGTTGTTGGGTTGGCAGGTGCTCGAAGATTTCGAGGCGCTGGTGGTACACGAGCGTGGTGGTAGCGGCGGCGGCCAGCGCTGGCTGGTCGAGAGCAGCAAGAATGGCTTGTATTGCTACCTGAAGTTGCGGCCTTGGTCGGCGGTTTTGGGCTATAGCCTGCGCATGCTGGCCAAAACGGCGATTGTAAGTTTGTGCCAGCGCAATCTGGCAATGCTGAATGTTTGGATTTGGCATATTCGTAATCTCAAGCAAACCCTCGCCACGCGCCGCAGCATTCAAGCCCAAATCAGCGCTGATCGCAGCGAAGTTGAGCGTTTGATCAAGCAGCATTTAGCGCGTGGCAAACGGGAACGCAACGAAAATCAAAAGTCAAAAGGCAAAAGTCAGAAGGCAAAAGGCAAAAGTTAGAAGGCAAAAGGATGAGACTGGATAGCGCAGAGACGCAGAGGATTCGAGGGGCTAGGATTCAGAATTTAACGGAGAGACGCAGAGGATTCGAGGGGCTAGGATTCAGGGGTCACAGGGGCTGGAAATTTAAGCATAATCATATAAATCTGGGTCAATCTGTGGCTAAAAATAAAACTTCGCGATCTTCGCGCCCTTCGTGGTTTCAACCCTCGCACCCTTCGTGTCCTTCATGCGCTTCGTGGATCGATATTCATTCGCTGGCCTGGGTTAATATTGAGGAGATGTAGATGAACATAACAATTGTTGATGGCTTTACTCCAACCAATGAGGCTGAAGTTGCGGCTTTTGAGCAAGAGTTGGGCTGTCGTCTGCCAGAAGATTACCGCGCTTTTTTGCTACAACATAACGGCGGTCAGCCTGAGCTAACAGTTTTTGATATGAATAGTAACTTGCTGCCTGATGATCAAAGTATAATCCACTATTTTTTATCCTTAGACCCAGCAGCGGAATCCTCTGAAATTCGTCAAGTAATCAGAACATTTACAGAATATGAGACGCGGATTCCACCAGAGCTTTTGCCAATTGCCCACGATCTTGGAGGCAACCTAATTTGCTTGGGAATTCGTGGCGAGCAGCGGGGCAAAGTTTATTTTTGGGATCATGAATTTGAGCTAGAAACTGAAGAAGAAGGCGATCTGTATTACAACGTTTCGTGTTGTAGCCCTTCATTTCAAGCATTCGTTGATAGCTTGTTGCCTGAATCCTCGCTTGATGTTGACGAGGCAGCATAGAGATCGGCATGAGCTTTGGGTTACATAACCTTCGCGATCTTCGTGCCCTTCGTGGTTTCAACCCTTGCGCCCTTCGTGTCCTTCGTGCGCTTCGTGGATCAGAACGGATGGCGAGAGGCTAAAGGCACTTAATCTTCCGAAAAAAGTCCAATAGCCTATCACCATCTATACTCTGCGCTACAACCCGCTCCTTATGTTCGATGTTTTTTTTGCCTTCTGACTTTTGATTTTATATTTGTTTCTCGCTTTCGGCTAGCAAATACTCGACGCGGGCAATCACCATATCGATGGCAATTGCATTCAATCCACCGCGTGGAATAATAATATCGGCATAGCGCTTCGTTGGCTCGACAAATTCAAGATGCATCGGGCGCACAGTATTGGTATATTGCTCGATCACCGATTCGATTGAGCGTCCACGTTCGGCAATATCGCGTTTGAGGCGGCGAATAAAGCGCAAATCGGCATCAGCATCAACATAGATTTTTACATCCATGCATTCGCGCAACACAGCTTCGGCAAAAATCAAAATGCCTTCGACCAAAATAACCGGACGCGGCTGCACATGCATCACCTCAGGCCGACGACCATAGCGCGTAAAATCATAAATTGGCACTTCAATCGTTGTACCATTGCACAAGGCCTCGATATGTTGCGCCAGCAAATTGCTATCGAGCGAGTTAGGGTGATCGAAATTGACTCGCAAGCGTTCTTCAAACGAAAGCTCAGCAAAATCACGATAATAGGAATCGTGCTGTAAAAATGCAATTCGTGATGGCCCGACGCGACTAAGAATCGCTTGGGAAACGGTAGTTTTGCCTGATCCAGTTCCGCCAGCGACCCCAATCACAATTGGTCGTTGCTCTGCGCTCACGCCGTTTGTCCTCCATTGTTCGCAAAAGGGGAGCAAAGAACAACTAGTTCTTTGCCCCCATCTGCGCCTATTGTACCTGATTATGCTGGTTTTGCATGCGCTGGTTTTGCTCTTGACAGGGCCATATCGCTCTACTACTGTATAGCCACGCTGCAATCATCCCAAAAAAATTAGCGCTGAGGAGTTTGCACTATGGGTATTCGTGGCTTATTTGTGGGAATCAATAGTTATAGCGAGCGGCCACTCAAGGGTTGTGTCAACGATGTAAGCGTAGTTCGTGAGTTGTTCAAAGCCCAACACGCTGCTGCCGATGATCAACTGCGTTTGATCACCGATGCTGCGGCTACGCGCCAAGCTATTATTGATAATTTGGGCTGGCTCGCCGAACCGCTCAACGATGGGCAGCCGGAAATTCGAATTTTTCACTATGCTGGCCATGGCGTACAACAGCCTGATCAAAATGGCGATGAACCTGATGGTGCTGATGAATGCCTCGCGCCAATTGATTATCCCAGCGCTGGCTTGCTGAGCGATGACCATTTAGCCGAGCTATATCAAGGATTTTTGGGTACAACGCGGCTCATTTTGTTGATGGATTGCTGTCATTCGGGCACGATCAGCAAAGACCCTTTTTCCGATATTCGGTATCGCACCTTAACTCCCGCCAAAGTGGTTTATGATGAAATTCGTGCCAAGAAGCAGGCCTATCAACAACACCAGGTTGATAGCGTAGCGCAACAAATTCTTGATCTGCAACAACGGAGCGCCGACCCCAGCGAAATTGCTAAGTTTGCAGGCGAGTTGGTCAGTTCGTTGCAAAAACAGAGTTTTGGCCAACGCCCACAGCACGAAAACACCATTTTGATTTCAGCCTGCAAGGCCGAGCAAGTTGCCGCCGATGCCAATTTTGGCGGAACCTACCACGGTGCCATGACCTTCTTTTTGAAAAATATTCTCAGCGAAAATCCCCAAATTAGCTATGCCAACCTTGGCGAACAGCTTCGCCGTAGCCTCTACGACAATAAGTTTCAACAAATTCCCCAACTTGAGTGCCCAAATAGTCTAATTAACCAGCCCTTCCTACGTTAATTAACTAAGCAGCCAATTGCTAGGCGATTGGCTGCCCTCATCGATCACGCTGCACTGAGGAGCTTGTATGAGTTCAGATCATGCTCACGATTGTCCATGTGCTGATCCTATCACCCAATTACGCCAGCTCTTTGTCAACAGAACTATGGGCACGCGGATTAACGCCGGACAAGATCCGGTTCGACGGGCGGTGTTTCTTAAGGCGCATGGCGGGGCCAAAGCCACCTGGTGGGTTCGCCCTGATTTGCCAGCCGAGCTACGAGTTGGCTTGTTGGCCTACGATCAGCTGGCAGCATGGCTGCGCTTTTCCAGCGATACCGTGCCTTTTGCCAGCGACCTTGGCACAACCTTGGGGGTAGGCATCAAGCTGTTTGGTATACACGGCCGTAAATTATTAACTGGTGAAGAAGCTGCATTAACTCACGATTTGGTCTTGCAAAATTATCCAGTCTTTTTTGTCGATACTGCCAAGGATATGTGCGAATTTACCTACGAAGGCTTGGTGGGTGATGGCTATGATGCGTATCTCGCCAAACACCCCAAAACCCGCAAAATTCTCGATTTGATGCAGCAAAATCTGGCCAGTGTCTTCGATGCAGTGTATTGGAGCGGCCTGCCCTATGCGTTTGGCCAAGGTCGTTACGTCAAATATCGCTTGGCGCTTGAAGCGCTCAATCCACAGCCACCCAGTAACCCACAGCTCAACCCCAACTTTTTGCACGATGATTTGCGTAGTCGTTTGTTGGCAGGCCCGATTGATCTGCACTTTAGCATTCAACTACGCACCAATCCTAAGCTGATGCCGTTGGATGCAGCAACCGTCGAATGGTCAACCGAGCTAGCCCCGCCGCTGCATGTGGCAACCCTAACCCTGCCCCAACAAGATATTGATGCGCCTGGCCAAGCCGCCTATGTCGAAAATCTGGCCTTCAATCCTTGGCATGCACTGCCTGAACATGCTCCAGTTGGCAGCATCAGTGAAGCTCGCAAAGTAGTCTATCAAGCTTCGGCGGAGTTGCGCCGCCAACGCAATGGCATTCCGATTGTGGAGCCACGCCAACCTCGTCACGATTTAACCTAGCCCTCCAAAATGCTTGAATGGTTTACAAGGAGATGTGATTATGGCTTGTGCTGAGATTGTCAGCGTCGCGATTTATCCTCCCGTTGGCTTTGCCCGCGTCGGAAATAGCCCAAATGAGTTTTTTTATGGCCCCGAAGTGCTGGGTGCACCCCAAGTTGACCCCGATTTGTTTCGCGATCCGAGTGGCGCGATCAAACGCCAAGCGGCGCGGTTTCGGGTTTATGGCTTGAATGCCGCTGGTGAGGTGATTTGCGAGTTAAACCAAACCAATCCTGATGTGCAAGAAATTGTTTGGACGGCGCAGCTCGCCAATCAAAAAGCCGCGTGGTATGAATTTATCCAAGCACTGGATATTCCGGCCTCGGCTGATGGCAAAATTGTTAGCAAGCGCCGCAATGCCGATGTAACTGAGCGCGATCAATTGACGATCGATGGTGGCACGCGCAGCATTTGTGGCTTGAATGTCAATCCTCAGGGCGAAGAGGCGATCTATGCCTTTGATCACGGCGCATTCTTTGGTAAGCAAGTTTATTTGGGCGAATTGCGCACCGATCAACAGGGCAATTTGATTGTGCTGGGCGGGCGGGGTCACTCAGCTTCGGCCCATGGCAAGCCCTTAACCACCTTTGCCGATAACGATGATTGGCATGATGATACTGCCGATGGCCCGATTGAGGCCGTGGTTAAGCTGAGCGATGGACGGGTTTTGCAGGCAACTCATGCTTGGGTGATTGTTGCGCCGCCTGATTATGCGCCAGGCACAAATTCGATTATGACAGGCTATGATTTGCTGTTTGAAGTGGCGATGCAGCTTGATTCGACGCTTGCGCCAGCCAAGCCACGTTTCAGCAGCGAAATTTATCCGTTGCTCTCACGGTTTAGCCAATTGCAATGGGTTAATGCTGGCTTTGCGCGGAGTTTTGGTTGGGGCAGCCCCAGCGATTTCAATAATCCTGAGTTGATCGCTCGTTTGGGCGATCCTAGTGCTGCCAGCGAACCGTTGCGCCAAGCGGTTTTGGCTCAAATGCGCAATCCTAGCAATCCCTATATTGATCCCGAAGGCTTGCCATTGTTTTATGGCGATGCGATTACGCTCAACACCAAAACCACCGATCCCCAAGAGTGGCAGGCAATTTTGCCTAGCCAATATCGTTGGCTAGAGCAATGGGCCAATGGCGATTTTATTGCCGATGGCTTGCCCGTGGTCAGGCCGTGGGAGCAGCTTGATCCCGCTGAGCAGGCCTACAATCTCACGCGGGCGGCGCTTGATGCAACCTTGGGCGGGCCGTTTCACCCCGGCTGCGAATTCACTTGGCCGTTACGCCATACCTCGATGTATGTAGCACCATTTCGACTCAAACGCCGCACCAGCCCTGAGCCAGATTGGGGCGATACGCTCGATGCGGCTACTGCCTTAGCTCCCGATGGGATGTTGTATGCCAGCGCTGCTGGGGCAATTACGCGTTGGATGGCCGTGCCTTGGCAAACCGATACCTCAAGCTGTCTCTCGGCCTATATGGGCTATGCCGGAACTTATTTGCCAACTTTTTGGCCCGCTCGTGTGCCCAACGATGTGCTTAGCCAAGAGAGCTACCAGATTATTATGAACCCTGATGCTACGCCTGAAGAGCGTGCCCAAGCCTTCGCACCGACTGCCCGCCGCAAGTGGCTGCGCGGCATGGTCTACACCGAGAGCATTCCACCAGGCCATATTCCAACCGTGCCAGCAATTACTAAATTTACCAACGAATGGGATACCGTGGGCATTATCATCGCCCAAACTGGGCCTGAACATAGCGCTAGCTTCCCGCAAACGCTATGGGTTGAAACAGGCCGCCACGTTGAAGCTCAGGCTCCCCAATTAACCCGTAGCCTAGCCGCCGAGCCAGAAACTGATCTGGTTGATAGCGACCTCAATTGGCCACAACAACGCCTCAAGCGAGGACGCAAAAATGCTGCCGAAGCCAATAACGATTGATTGTTTGATCGTTGGCGGCGGAATTGCTGGCTGCGCCTGTGCCGTGCATCTCGCACGGCATGGGTGGCAGGTGCTTGTGCTCGAACGCCCGCCTACACGGCCACAACGCTTTGGTGAAAGTTTAGCGCCTGCCGCTCGTCCGTTGGTGCACGAGCTTGGGTTAGATCTTGATCGAGAGCATTCGATTTGCCCAGGCAATCTGGCAGCTTGGGGATCAGATGCGCTCTATCATCATGATTTTTTGGCAACGCCCTATGGTCATGGCTGGCATCTCAATCGACCTCATTTTGAGCAGCAGCTCCACCAGTGCTGCCTTGGATTAGGCGTAACATTCAGTTCAGCGTCAATCAGCTACCTCGAACGCCAGCCCGAACGCTGGATTATTGGGGTTGGAGAGCAATTATTTCAAACGCGCTGGCTGATTGATGCCACTGGCCGAGCACGTTGGCTAGCACGGCGGCTGGGAGTACAAACCCAGTTCGATGGCCCCAAACAGCTCGGTTTGGTGGCGATGCTGGAGCCGCAAGCCCAGCCATGGCCGGATCAGCGGAGTTTGGTCGAGGCGGTAGCTGATGGTTGGTGGTATGTGGCGCGAGTGCCGCAAGCCCAAATGGCGACAATTTTTATTGGTCAACCAACCACCAACCAACGCCAAAAGCTTGCTCAGGCCGAGGGTTGGTGGCAATCGCTCAAGCGCAGCACTTGGGCCAAACAATGGCTTGAGCAACATCAGCTTTGTGCCCAACCATATTGGGTCGATGCCAGCAGCAGTCGTTTGGATCGCTGCTATGGCAATGGTTGGCTGGCGATCGGTGACGCGGCCATGAGCTATGATCCGCTGGCGGCGCATGGGATTACAGTTGGATTAACCAGCGCCCGTGATGCCGCCCAATGTTTAATCGCTGCCAACCAAGGCTCAGTTGCTGCGCTGTATGGCTATGGTCATCAGCTGGAATTGGCTTGGCACGCTTATCGTCAGCTTCGCCAACAGATCTATGCCCAAGAACAGCGCTGGCCTGATCGCCCATTTTGGCAACCACGCTAGCAAAAACCCTGAATTATGCTAAGATGCAGCAATCAAATTTTTGGCTGCTGCATGGAGTCAAACTCGTCCATACACTCCACCCATCAATTGCTCCATCACCCACAGCAGCATGCTTCAATCTGCTACGTTTGCTAGAGAATCAAACGTTGGTAGCCACAATTGTTGTGTGAGTTGAATTCCATTTGGCTTGGAAGGAGCTACGATGGGCCATGATCATGCGCTGGTTATCGGCGCAAGCATTAGCGGTTTAGCGACCGCGCATATCCTCAGCCACTATTTTGCTCAAGTAACGATTATTGAACGTGATAGTTTGCCCGACTCGATTGAGGTTCGATCTGGTTTGCCGCAAGCTCGCCACCTGCATCTGTTGTTGATGCGCGGAGCGCGTGAGCTTGAAACGCTCTTTCCTGGCATTGGGCAAGAACTCGTGGCTCACGGCGCACAGTCGGTCGATTTGATGAATGATTATCGCTACTTGATGGCTGGTGGTTGGGCCAAACCGCATCAATCAGCCCATCGCACAATTTCGGCCAGCCGCCCGCTCTACGATTGGGTGCTGTTGCAGCGTTTACGCCAAAACCCCAAAATTCGGATCGAAACCCAAACCGATGTGCTTGGCTTGGTTGGGGATTTGCGCCATGTGCGGGGCATTAACACCAAGCGCCGCGATACTGGGGTTGAGCAACAATTTCTAGCCGAACTCTTGGTTGATTGTAGTGGGCGTTCATCCAAGCTTGATCAATGGCTACAAGCGCTGGGTTGCCAAGCAGTACCCGAAACCGTGATTGCCTCGAATGTTGGCTACTGCTCACGACTCTATGCCAAGCCCGAAGGCTGGAACGAATGGAAGGGCTTATTTGTGCGCCAGCGACCATTGGTTAATCCACGCGGCGCGATTTTAACCGAGATTGAAGGCAATCGCTGGATGGTGACCTGTGGTGGTTTTAATGAGGCCAAGCCACCCCTTGATGAGAGCGAATGGCTGAATTGGCTCAACCAATTGCGCTCGCCAATTTTGTATGAATTGTTGAGTAAGGCCCAGCCAATTAGCCCATTGGTTGGTTTTGGCCGTACCGAAAATCGCCAACGCCATTATGAGCAAATTAGCCTGCCTGCGGGAGTGGTGGCGTTGGGTGATGCTGTTTGTGCGTTTAATCCAATTTATGGACAAGGTATTAGCAATGCCACCTTGGGCGCGATCTTGCTGAGCCAGCATTTAAAAGAACAAGATCGGGCTTCGGCAGCCTGGGGTCAGCGCTTTCAACAAGCACTCGCTAAAAGCAATCAATTTCCTTGGAGCATTGCGGTGGGCGAAGATGCCCGCTATAACGCCAGCGTCAAGCGTTCGTTTGGCGCAACTCTGCTGCGCAACTACTTCGACCAAATTAACCTAGCATCAAGCAATAATCCGGTTGTGCTCAACCGCTTCACGCCGATTGTGCATATGACTGGCAATCCCAGTGGCTTACTGCACCCAGCGATGATCTGGAATGTTATTAAAGGTCGCTTGAAGCCCCAAACGACCAACCCAACGCCCTCGATCCCTACCATTCTCAGCGCTAGCCAAGGAGCGTAACCATGCTACAAGATCATGCAATTGTGATTGGAGCCAGTATCAGCGGCTTGATTACCGCTCATATGCTGAGCCACCATTATGGTCGAGTCAGTGTGCTCGAACGTGATAGCTTGCCCGAGGCTGGCGATTTTCGCGCGGGCGTGCCCCAAGGTCGCCATGTGCATTTGTTGCTGATTCGCGGCGCACGTGAGCTGGAAACGCTTTTTCCAGGCATCAACCAAGAACTGCAAGCTCTTGGGGCACAAGCCGTCGATATGATCAACGATTGTCGCTATTACCTCAAAAATGGCTGGACAGTACCTCAGCCAACCGAATTGAAAACGCTCTCGGCAACTCGCCCTTTGTTTGATTGGGCAATTCGGCGGCGCTTATTGCAAAACCCCAAGATTCAGTTTTTGGCCCAACACGATGCCCTGAATCTGATTGGCAATAGCCGTCATATTCAAGGGGTGCAGGTGCGCAATCGCCAAGATGGCAGCGAACAGAGCTTGCATGCTGATCTGGTTGTCGATGCCAGCGGGCGCAATTCCAAATTGGCGGAATGGTTGGGCGAGCTTGGTTGTGGCAAAGTTAGCGAAACTGTGCTTGATGCCAAACTTGGCTATACTTCGCGGCTCTATGCCAAGCCCGAAGGTTGGAAAGAATGGAAAGGCCTGTTTGTGATGCAACAGCCGCCGACCATTCCCAAAGGTGCGATTTTGCTCGAAGTTGAGGGCAATCGCTGGATTGTGACTGGCGGTGGGGTCAATCATGCCAAGCCACCAACCGATGAAGCTGGTTTTATGCAATGGCTGCGCGAATTGCCCTCGCCAATTTTGGCCGATTTATTGAGTAAATCGCAGCCGCTTAGCCCAACCAGTGGCTATGGTCGTACCGAAAATCGCCAACGCCACTACGAGCGTATGCACCTGCCAGCCGGAGTAATTGCCTTGGGTGATGCCGTTTGTGCCTTTAATCCGGTGTATGGGCAAGGTATTAGCACCGCCACCTTGGGGGCAATCTTGCTTGGTACACATTTAAAAGAGCAAGATCGTGGCTCGGCAGCATGGGGCCAGCGGTTCCAACAAGCCTTAGCCAAGAACAATCAATTCCCTTGGGAAATGGCGAGCGGCGAGGATTCGCGTTATGATTCATCATTCAAACGCCCATTTTTCAGCAAGCTGATTGCGCCCTATTTTGATCAAATTAATCAGGCCAGTTTGAATAGCAACGTGGTGTTCACTCAATTTATTAAAACGATTCACCTGATCGACAATCCGAATGCATTGTTTCATCCACGGGTGTTTATCCCCGTGCTGCTGAGCAAAATTCGGCCTAAATATTCTGATGCAGTGCCAAACTTGCCTTTGCAGGTCAACGTATAGCATAGGCAACTGAATCAAGCCCTGCTATACTACTAGAATAGGCAGGAGTACATTTCAGATTTGGGAGGTGTGCTATGAGACGAGACCATGCGATTGTGATCGGGGCCAGCATCGGTGGATTATTGAGTGCCCGCGTGTTGAGTGATGTGTATGCCAAAGTGACGATTTTGGAGCGCGATACGTTGCCCGATGGGGTGCAATTTCGGGCAGGCGTGCCGCAAGGTCGCCAATTGCACTTGCTGCTGATGCGCGGCTTGCTCGAATTAGAAAAACTGTTCCCCAAATTGCGCGAAGATATGAAGGCGCTTGGCGGCAACGAGCTGGATCTGATGAACGATTGCCGCTATTTATTTGCGGCAGGCTGGGCCGAACCACGACCCTCGGATTATCGCAGCATCATCGCCACCCGCCCCTTGTTCGATGCAGCGATTCTTGGGCGGATTCGCCAAATTCCCAATATTGAAATTCAAACTCGCCAAGAAGTGACGGATTTGCTCTTTCACGGGCGGCAAGTTGTCGGGGTCAAGCTGCGCAATCGTGATACTGGCGAGCAGCATGAACTTAACGCCAACTTGG
This sequence comes from Chloroflexota bacterium, assembly GCA_020161265.1. Taxonomy (NCBI): domain Bacteria; kingdom Bacillati; phylum Chloroflexota; species Chloroflexota bacterium. The sequence goes on from JAIUOC010000003.1 coordinate 412,050, forward strand.
TTGTCGATGCGGCTGGCCGCCCATCCAAGCTGCCCGAATGGCTAGAACAACATCAATTTGGGCGCGTCAAAGAGACCATTTACAAATCGGATGTGGGTTATGCCACCAGAATGTACACCGCGCCAGCCGATTGGCAAGGCTGGCCAGCGATCTTTGTGATGCCGATGCCGCCGCATATTCGCCATGGTGCAACCTTCCTTAAAGTTGAAAACGATCAATGGCTCTTGACGATTGGCGGAGTTGGCAGCCAGCGCCCACCAACCGATAGCGCTGAGTTTGAGGCTTGGCTGGCGCGGATGCGCACACCATTGATTGCTGAAATTACCCAGAAATTTACGCCTGCCAGCCAAGTGTATGGCTATGCCAAAACCGAAAATCGTTGGGTGCATTACGAACAACTACCCGTTATGCCCGCTGGCCTGATTGCTATTGCCGATAGCGTGTGTGCCTTGAATCCAATTTATGGCCAAGGCATCACCAATACTGCCATGAGCACGCAGGTTTTGGCCAAGCATTTGCAACGCGAAGGCATTGGCAGCGCACCTTGGGCCTTGAGTTTCCAAAAAGCCTTGGCACGCCGCAACAAAGCGGGCTGGCTCACCACCATCAGCGAAGATTCACGGCTGGCTGATACGCCAACCTATCGCCCAATCTTGCCGATTCGCGTGCTGCAATGGTATAGCGATAAAGTGAATTTGGCGGCGGCGGGCAATCGGGCTGCTACCAACGCAATGGTTGGTGCGATTCATATGATTGGCTCAGCTGCGAGCTTATTTACGCCCAAAGTATTGCTTGCCGCCTCGCGCTTTTTCCGTTCACAACCGCCAAGCAGTGTGCCAGCAGCACCCAATAAATAATCTAGCTGCGCCTTGATCACCGTTGATCGAGGCGCAGGCATATCGGCTGTGGCCTGAATCTTGCCTTAACCTAGGCATAGAATAGTGGTGTAACAGGAGGTATGCAACCTATGAGTCATCATCTCAATGGTAAACGGGTGGCGATTATCGCAACTCATGGCTTTGAACAGAGCGAGCTTGAAGAACCCAAAGCGGCCTTAGAGCAAGCCGGAGCCAAAACCCATGTTATTTCGCTCAAGGCTGGCACGATTCGTGGCTGGAAAGAGCAAGATTGGGGCAGTGAAGTTGCTGTCGATTATACGCTTGAGCAAGTTAATCCTGCTGATTATGATGGGTTGTTGTTGCCTGGCGGCGTGATGAACCCCGATAAATTGCGGCGCGAAACCAGCGTTTTGAATTTTGTACGAGCCATGGCCGAAGCTGGCAAGCCAATTGCGGCAATTTGCCATGGCCCATGGACATTGATTGATGCTGGAATTGCCAAAGGCCGCATGCTCACATCGTACCCAACCTTGCAAAACGACCTGAAAAATGCGGGAGCCGAGTGGGTTGATCGCGAGGTCGTGGTCGATAATGGCCTGGTGACCAGCCGCAATCCCCAAGATATTCCCGCCTTCAATCGCAAATTTATTGAAGAATTAGGCGAAGGTTTACATAAACAAGTTGGCTAATAACCTGCATAGTTAACAATGGCCCCGTAGTTTAGGATAAGCTACGGGGCCATTTCATTTAAGCAATCGTTGGAATTGGGTCGTTGCTCCAAATCGCCGCCATACGCTCACGGTGTGGATCGATCAGATCCATAGTATCAATTTCGGCTTGACTGAAATAGCCCACTTCGGTGGTTTCATTGCTTAATCCTAGTTCGCCGCTAATCAAGCGCACCTCAAAATTCATGCTAATGACATGATATTGATTGCCATCGGCGTAGCGCACCATGCGATGTGGATTGCTATAGACTCCCAGCAAGCGTACAACTTGCACTGTCAGCCCAGTTTCCTCAAAAACCTCGCGAACACAGGCCTCGCTGACCGATTCGCCAGCATCGACCGCTCCGCCAGGCAAACACCAGCGCCCGTTATCGGTGCGGCGGGTCAATAAAAGCTTGCTGCGCGTCGCATCGAACAAGGTTGCCGAACAACCAAGCATCAAGCGGCCTTGGGCAGCGATGCGATCACCATACAAATATTGGGCCATCGTTCACTCCTCTAAGTTGCTAACAAACCTAGTGAGTATAGATCGCCGCTACGTTAAAAACAATCGCCCTACCCGTAGGCAGAGCGTTTGTTTGATACCGCAGGGTTATCGTTGATTAATGTTTGTAAGAATGTTTCATCCCACAACCATGCGATTTATGATTGCTAAAAAGGATGAGCAGCGCGATGCCCCACCACCAGCCAGTGATTGACAGAATTGGAATCCCAATCAACCATACTGCTGCTTGGCGTGATTGGCGCGATGCAAGCACCCCAAGGCCCATCATCATCAGATGCCAATCTTGAATTGCAACATTGCTAAACGCAAGCAAGCCGAGCACAAGCAAGCCAATCACGATCAAACCATCATTTGACGATTTGCGTGAGCGTTCACGCTGGACGATTGGCTGAGCAACCGGCATTGGTGGCACAACTGGCTCAAGCTTGGGCGTAACCGGAATTGATTGCACAGCAGGCCCAGACTCACGGCGTAAATCTATTGTCTTGCCGAGGGCTGGCTGAACTGGCTTGCGCTGATTGGCGGTTTCAAGCCGAATACCACAATAGACACAAAATACCGCTGCTGTTTCGTTGTGACGGCCACATGCTGCACAATCCATGACCTTATGTTCCTTTCGCCTTGCCAAAAGAACTATGCAAGGCAATGCTTTCGATTGAATATCAATCCTTCTGGAACACAGTACGCAGCGTGGTTCAGCAAGGTTGCAAGCAATTAAACAAATTCATATTCAATGGCAAATGGATAACCCTCGGCATGGCCGCTGATCGTCAGTTTGCCATGGCCGCGCAAACCAGCCAACTCGCCAGTGGCCGAGCCAGCTACAACCTCAATCTGATCAAAAACATCAACCTGATTGGCAGTGCCGATATGTTGCAACACAAAACTACCAGTTTTACCCGCCAACGTACCAACGAAGCGCTGTAGGCCAACATAACTGGCATCGCCAACTTCAGGGTAGGCCATCAAATACTCAACTGTGCTTTCGCCAACTAGATCACCTTCATAGCGATAACGCACATGGGCGCGAGTCATTTTGCCTTCGCCTGCTTGCTCGTGAAAAGGCTTTTCATCCCATTCGAGAATGCTAAACGTGGCCTTCGCAGTAGTGCTCATTCCATCCTCCAAATAAAACATCTGTGCTAATACTATAACCAAGCTTAAGCCAAATGTAAAGCAGGAACCAACTTATGAGGGATGAAATTTGGTATTTAACGTCGCGAAAATATGGATGAACATAATTCGTGAAATTCGTGGCTAATTGGAATATCAAAAGCCAAAAGCTTATAGTCATTCTTCGTGTCCTTCGTGGATCGAAAACGCCCAGTCCCCGACCTCCAATAACCGATCCCCAGTTAAACAACAACACGCCATGAAACTTCATAGCGTGTGATTTGGCGGGTGGAGAGGGATTCGAACCCTCGAGAGCTTTGACACCCTACGGCATTTCCAGTGCCGCGCACTCGACCAACTATGCGACCCACCCGTGCGCCGCGCATTATACCAAAGAATAGCTTAGCAGGCAACGCCGATGATTTGCTGAATCAGCCCTTGAATTTGATTGAGGGTAAAGGGTTTGGCTAGGAAGTAGGGTTGTTGATGTAAGGGGAATTGAGCACGCACATCATCTTCGCTATGTCCACTCATCAGTACAACTGGCACATTACTCAACCGTTGCATCTCGCGACATAAGGCCACCCCAGGCTCATCGGGCAACTCAAAATCCACCACCACTGCTTCCAACGTTCGCTCATGACAGATGGCACGCGCTGCCCTCACACTCTCAGCCTCGCAAGTTGCCACGTCTATCCGTGCTAGGGCTGCTGCCACAAACGCACGAATAAACGGCGAATCATCGACAACTAAGACCATACACAGGTTCTCCTACATGGAGTAGTATCCTTTGACTATAGTATACCGTAGTTTTCAACCACGCAAACAATCAGCAATTTAGCCACGAACTGAAATCACGAAGTATTCGAAGGGGTCAGGATTCAGGGACGAGGGGGTCAGATTTGAATTAACAAACCCAATCAGCAATCCTGACTCCTGATCGCTGGCCCCTGGCCCCTAAATCCTCTCTGCGCCTCTGCGTTAAAATCCCAATCCCCGACAACCGATCCCCAACCCCTTTGTTCTATATTTTCATCCTTCATCCCTCATCCTTCATCCTTACCCAGATTGAGCGTGGTACAATTCAAGGCGCGTCCTGAGGGCGTGTTTTGGCTCACCTGAGGTTGGAAATGAACGAAATTGAAACGCTCGATTTTGAAATTCGGGCTTTGATGAAGGCGGGTGTTCGCCCGATTGACCCCGATGACGATAGTTTGTTTAATGATTTAGCCTTGCGCACGTTTCGCTATCAATGGCAACATAATCTGGTGTATCAGCGCTATTGCGAACGGCGGATGCTCAGCCCTGAGCGCGTAAAGCATTGGTCGGAGATTCCGGCTGTGCCAACCACGGCCTTCAAGCATCTGCCATTAACGACCTTCCCGCCTGAAGAAGCCCAGGCGATTTATCGCACCAGCGGTACAACTCAAGGCAGCGAACAACGCGGCACGCACTATATTCGCGATCGCTCGTTGTATGAAGCGTCGTTACGGCCAAATTTAGCCTATCATCTGTTTCCCGATGCTAAACGCCTGCCAATCTATGTGCTTTTCTGGCATCCCAATGAGCTACCACAATCGTCGCTAGCGCATATGATCAGCGATGCGGTTGAGCAGCATGGCACAGCTGAAAGCCGCTATGTGTTTAGCGCAGCTGGTTTGGATTCAGCCAGCCTCGCCGAGTCGCTTGATGCAGCGGTTGCCACCAATACTTCGGTGTGTTTGATGGGCGTAATGTATACCTTCGTCTATTTTTTAGATTGGTGCGCCGAGCATGGCAAGCGTTGGCAATTGCCCAAAGGTAGCCGTTTGATGGATACGGGCGGCTCCAAAGGCAAAGTGCGCGAAATTGCCCGCAACGATCTTTATGCGCTCTACAGCGAAGTTTTGGGTATTCCATCGACCATGTGTGTCAATGAATATGGTATGACCGAGTTGGGCAGTCAATTCTACGATTGCTCGTTACACTCGGCCTACCTGCGCGAATGGCAACCACGCCATAAGGTGATTGTACCTTGGGTTCGCACCCAGATCGTCGATCCAACCACCTTTGCGCCATTGCCTGCTGGCCAAACTGGGCTATTACGCCACCTTGATTTGGCCAATCTCTACTCGGTACTCGCTTTGCAAACCGAAGATTTAGGCGTGGTTGTGGCTGATGGGTTTGAGGTGCTTGGTCGGGCCAGCGGCGCAGAATTGCGCGGTTGTTCGCTGGCGGTTGAAGATGTTCTCGCCGCTCGCCGGAATGGCAACGGCTAATCTAGTGATAAGGAGCCAGTAGCCGCTTGGCTATAGACTCGCCTATGAAACGCTCTCCACTTTTGACCATTTTTTTGATCGCGTTTGTTGGAACCATGAGCTATGGTGTGGTGATTCCGATCACGCCGTTTTATGCGCAGGAGTTTGGGGCTTCCGAGGTTCAGGTTGGCATGATTGTGGGCAGTTATGCCTTGATGCAATTTATCTTTGCCCCGATCCTTGGCCAATTATCCGACCGCTATGGTCGCCGCCCACTGCTCATTTTAAGTTTGATTGGTACAGTCTGTAGTTTGTTGCTATTTGGCTTTGCCAATAGCCTGATTTGGCTGTTCGTCGGGCGCATGTTCGATGGCGCAACTGGCGGCAACATCTCGATTGCTCAAGCCTATGTTAGCGATATCACCACCGACAAAGATCGTGCTCGCGGCATGGGCATGGTTGGGGCGGCACTTGGCTTAGGCTTTATCGCTGGGCCAGCTATCGGCGCGTTGCTCAGCAAAGATGGCAATTATCAGTTGCCAATTTTTGTAGCCGCAGGCATTGCAGTGCTCAGCCTGATTTTAACGATTGTGGTGTTGCCTGAGCCAGAGCGCCATGCACCCCAACAAGGCCGTACTTTTAACCCAATGAAACTGCTGGCGGCAGTTCGCAAGCCGAATGTTGGCCGTTTGCTCAGCATTACACTCTTGATCAACTTGGCGTTTGTGGCCTTTGAAACAACCTTTGCCTTGTTTGCGGCACGACGGTTGGAGTTTGGCTCGCATCAAACTGGCTATACTTTGGCCGGAGTTGGGATTGTGGTGGCGATTGTGCAAGGCGGCTTAATTCGGCGCTTGGCGGCGCGGTTTGGCGAAGCAACCCTGATTGTGTCAGGCTCGTTGCTGCTAGCACTTTCGTTGGCGGGCTTGGGTTTTATTCAGAATGTTTGGCATTTGGTGGCAATTTGTATTGTGCTGGCAGTTGGTGAGGGCTTGCTCACGCCATCGCTTTCGTCGTTGGTCAGCCGCAATTCACCTGCCAGTGAGCGTGGCGAGAATATGGGCTTGTATCAGTCGATGAGCAGTTTGGCGCGGATTTTTGCCCCGCTCTATGCCACGTGGATGCTCTCGAATGTTGGCGAAGCCTCGCCCTACCTGATGGGCAGCGTGTTGGTTGTGGCGGGCGCATTAATTGCCGTTGGTTTGTCTAGCGCCGAACCCCAAGCCCAGCCAGCACATTAGGCATAAATCGATGAATCAACATCGAAAATAAGCCCTTCGTTGGCCAATTCTAGGGCTGGATCAAGCTGGTTCAACAAACGGCGCTCATAGACAATCCAGCGATTTTTACCAGTTTCCTTGGCCTCGTAAAGCGCTAAATCGGCAGCAGTCAGCAATTGGGCTTCATTGAAGCCATGCGTTCCACATACCGCAATCCCAATGCTGACTGTATGCTGAATCACCTGATCATTCCAGACGGTTGGCTGCTGTTGGATCGCTTGACGTAAGCGTTCAGCCATCAAGGTTGCTTGCTGAATCGTATCGGCATCAACAATTAACAGAAACTCTTCACCACCCCAGCGCCCAATTAGATCGTTAATTCGCACTTGTTCGCTTAGCACCAAGGCAATATGCCGCAACACAGAATCGCCTGCGTGGTGACCATAGCGATCATTAATTTGCTTGAAACAATCAATATCGAGCATGATTACCGCAAAACCCTGCTGATTGCGCCGCCATTTGGCAATTGCCTGCTCTAGATATTCGTTGATTGCACGGCGATTGGCGATGCCAGTTAAGACATCAATACTGGCTAAGGCCGATAAATCACATTGCATGCGCTGAGTAATCATTACCGCAAAGCCACCAGTCCACAGCAGCGAAAGCAGCAAAATCAACACGCTATAGCCTAATTTCAAGGTCGTCAGGCTGGGCCAGCGCTGGCTATACCAAAAATAGGCCAAGCCCAAAACAACAATCGCAATTTTGAGGCTCAAGGCCAACGCCAATAATCGGCTAGCACTTTGATACGGGATGGTGCGCTGGAAAAACACCTGGAGTGCAGTATAGGCCATTCCAGCACTCCCGATCAGCATCGCCAAATTGATAATTAAGCCTGAATCGGCAAACAACCATGCTCCCAAACTAAGCATTGCAGCAACGATTAGCCAGCAGATCGCATAAATTTTGGCTGAGCTGGCGGCTCCAATGAAGCGTAAAATGCCACTGCTTAGCCCAAACAAGCCACTGAGAATCAGAATATAACTACTTGTGATTGCTACGATTGAGGCTTGGGGCAATAACGCCAAGGCTAAAAAGCCCAAACCTAAGCCAATCGTGCCAAACAAAAAGCAGCGAATTCCTTGATAGCGCCGAACAAAGACTAAAAAAGCTCCAATTACTAATGCTTGGAGCAACAAGCCAATTCCGACAATTAAGGCAACCGTTGGCTGGTCGAGCGCCATGCCGCCTACCTCCGCAGGATGGGTAAATGGCCAAAAGCTAACGCACTCATCGCGGTTGGCTGCGGAGTTAGCAGAAGTTGCCAAAGCCAAGACCACAATATGAAGCGTCTTTGAATATTCGCCAAACGTATGTAGTTAATTGTGAGTGGTTATATCACAAACCAATTGATCTATTTTTGGATATAACCACAATACCACCGATTGTAGGTTTGCTAAAGTAGCAATTTAGTAGCCAAACCAACCGCTGATTTGGCTAGTATCAAGACGGATTTACCAGTTTATTCTTGCCAATTGAGCGTGCGTTGCACTGCTTTGTTCCATTGTGCATACAAGCTATCACGCTGATCGCTGCTCATTTGCGGCTCCCAGCGCTTGCTTTCGCTCCAATTGGCACATAATTCAGCCGGATTCGCCCAGTAGCCAACGGCCAAACCGGCGGCGTAGGCTGCTCCCAAGGCAGTGGTTTCGGCAACTTTAGGCCGTACAACTGGCACACCCAAAATATCAGCCTGAAACTGCATCAATAATTCATTCGCCACCATTCCGCCATCAACTTTGAGCGCTGTCAACTTAACCCCTGAATCTTGGGCCATGGCGCTGACGACTTCGCGGGTTTGGTAGGCAGTCGCTTCAAGCGCCGCCCGTGCGATATGCGCTTTATTGGCATAGCGCGTTAGCCCAACCAACACGCCCCGCGCGTCGGAGCGCCAATGTGGGGCAAACAAGCCCGAAAAGGCGGGCACAAGATACACGCCGCCATTATCGGCTACGCTGGTAGCCAATGGTTCGACCTCAGCCGCACTGTGAATAATGCCTAAATTGTCGCGTAGCCATTGCACCAACGAGCCAGTTACTGCGATTGAGCCTTCTAAGGCCCACGTTGGCTGCTTGCCAAAATGATAAGCTGGCGTGGTGATTAAGCCATGGCGCGATTGCACCAAGCGTTCGCCAGTATTGAGCAGCATAAAATTGCCGGTGCCATAGGTGTTTTTGGCCTCGCCAACTTCAAAACACACTTGCCCAACCGTCGCCGCCTGTTGATCGCCCAAAATGCCTGCTAATGGCACGCCATCGAGTTGGCCGCGACATGTGCCATACACCTCGCTTGAGGATCGCACACTTGGCAACATGCTGCGCGGAATGCGAAAAATCTCCAATAATTCAGCATCCCAATCGCCAGTCGCGAGGTTGAGCAGTAAGGTACGTGAGGCATTGGTGGTGTCGGTGATGTGCAAGCCGCCATGAGGGCCGCCTGTCAACCACCAAGCGACAAAACAATCGATCGTGCCAAATAACAAATTGCCTGCTTCAGCCGCTGCCTGCGCACCCTCAACTTGATCAAGTAGCCAACGAATTTTGGTGGCCGAGAAGTAGGTCGCCAAGGGCAAGCCAGTTTGCGCCCGAAAACGATCTTGTCCACCGTCGGCAGCAAATTGGCGCACCAGCGAATCTGTGCGGGTATCTTGCCAAACTAAAGCATTGTAGATTGCCTTGCCCGTGTGGCGATCCCAAATGACGGTTGTTTCACGCTGATTGGTAATGCCCAGCGCCGCCAGATCGCTTTTTTCGATGTTGGCCGCCGCTAGTGCTCCTGCGATCACGCCCTGGGTTCGTTGCCAAATCTCAGCAGGATTATGCTCAACCCAGCCTGGCTGTGGGAAAATCTGGGCATGCTCACGTTGATCAACTCCAACAACATTGCCATTATGATCGAAAACCATACAGCGCGTGCTGGTTGTACCTTGGTCGAGTGCCGCAATATACTGCATACAACATTACCTCATTGTAATACGTGGAGATTGGTTGTCGGGAATCGGTCGTTTTGATCCACGAAGGACACGAAGGGAGATTAGGCTATCGACTGATGGCTATCGGCTTTTGGAGTAGAGAATTTTGAAATGATTAAAATATTCCGATAGCCTATAGCCCATAGCCATTAATCCTCTGCGCTAAATGCCGCTCCCTAAATCCCTATATTCTCTGCTGTTAACTTCATCCCTCATCCTTCATCCTTCATCCCTTCGTGCTGTCATCGCTTTGTAACCTTAACCGATTGAATCCATGGTTGGCAAGCCTTAGGCTAAACCTCACAGCTATCGTTTTAGGAGGGACGGCATATGGCCTTAGCAACCTTTCGACTTAACTTCCTACCGCGCCTCCGTGATGGTCGGCAGATTCGGCGGTATCGTCACCACTTGCTTGAAGGTGAGAGTTTGGTTGGCTCCCAACCATTGCTGCCCCATTTGCAACGTTTGCCGCTGCAATTTCAACAAGTTGAGGGCGGCCCATCGATGACCTTGCGCGATGCCCTGCGCGAAACGCCGCGTTTGGCCTTGATCGAGCCAGGTTCGCGGTCGTTGGCCATGCGCCAATTATGTTTGCAATGGGCACGCGGCGCTCAATTACCAACCGCCTATTTGCCGTTGCTCTATCAGGTGCAACAGCCGCTAAGCCGGCTAACTCAGCCGTTGCATTTGCTGCACCAAGAGATTGAGAAGCTTGGCTTTGCCATGACTGAATTGGCTGTTAAACGTGGCTTAGCCGCTGGTTTATGGTTGTTATTGATCGAAGGCTGGGATCAACTTAATCAAAGTGATCAACAACGTTGGTCAAATTGGGTCAGCAGTTGGCTCGAACGCTATCCAGCCTTATCAATGATGCTTTCAACCAGCAAACCGCAAACGATTCCCCATCAATTTGCCTTGTGGCACAGTGTGCAATGGCGTTTCTAAGGCTGCTGTTTTTGGATCGTTTTTAGGGCTTGTTCAGCGCGAGCTACGGCCTCGGCATCAAGTTGCTCGGCATAGCGGGCTTGGGTATAGATAGCTGTTAGTTCAGCAATCGCTGACTCGTTGGTTGGCTGTTGTTGCGCATATCCACGCCCATATTCGTGAGCTGTTTGATGTTTGCTACGTGGTTGGCCATGATCTTCGCCCAACTCCAAAAATCGCGTATAAATTCGCCGCACTTTTTGTACCTGTGGATCGTTGGTATCAAGTTTCCATGGTTTTTTGCGCCGAAAGCGCTCCAAAATTTGCTCACGCAAGCTATCGAACGACCAAATCGATTGTTCGATGACGACTTCGCCTTGGGCAATCGGCCTGGTTTCAAAATCACGCAGCCAGTGCACTACCCGATAAATCAGCCAGGCAATCATCATAAGCAGAATGATCGCCACCCCAATATTCAGCAGATCGCCGAGCCACGAGCTGACTTGGCTGGTTTCTTCAGGCATTAAACTTGAGGGATCGACCACTTGGGGCATGCTTGGCTCAATTGGCGGGCGTTGATTGGGCTTGAATGAGGGAATCAACCAGCCAACCAACCATGATAAAGCCACCGCTAAACCGCCAGCAATCAGCACTATTCCATCCATAAATGCGCCTAAAATGAGGCCCAAGATGCTGCGCTGACCGTCGGCAATCCCAAACAAGAGCAAGGGAATCGCTACCAGTGCCAAGGTAAATAGGCTGCTCCAACCCAACATCGGCGGGGTTTGCAACTCGGCTTGGTTGCTCTGATCGAGCATAATCGCAAATAAACAGGCTGCCACAAACGCCAAGGCTTGAATGATAAAAAGTTGCAGTAAACCTGGTTGTTCTAATGCGCCACGGGTCATGACTGGGCCAAGCGCCACAAATGCCACCAACACGCCCAGACCCCGCCAAAAGAGCTGTTGCAACCAATCGTGATTCCATTGATCAGCATTGATCGCCCGCGACATCAAAAAGCCCGCCCCAAATCCACTCAAGACCAATTCTTGGCCACTGCGTTCGCTGCGAATCCAGAGCCAGCCAACCATGGTGATGCCAATCGCAGCGGCAGCAGTAATGATCGCGCTGCGCTGACGCAAACGTTGGCGCAAACTAGCCATTGTGATCATGCCAAACACGAAAATTGGCCAGCGCCAAACCGCACTTGGTTGATCGCCAACACTATCAAGGCTATTCAGCACAACGCTGATCAAGCTGCTATAGGCGATGCATGCGCTGAGCAAAACGATTAATTTGGCGCTCTGACGATTGATCATGGCTCCCTCTGGTGACTATGAATCAGCTTAACTCCAGCAACTTTTGGCGCATGCTGGCCCAAATAGAGCCAAACGGGGGCATAGCCATATTCGCGCAAACGGGCCAAGGCGCTGCGATGAGCCGGCGTATCTACCGTGCTAATCAGCAAAACCGTCGCGCCTAGCGGTAAGCGCGATTGTTCACGCCCAATAAATTTGGCAATTTCTAGCCGCGAGTAGAGCGACATTTGGGCCAATACTTCCAAGATCGCGCTGGCCTGTTTGGGGCTACGATTGGGCGGCAGTTGGATGGCGGTGTTGCCTTCAACTAGTGCTGCATTCGACCATAAACCAACCGCATGGCCAGCTTTATGCAAAGCGCTACAAACCGTTGCCGCCATACTAATTAAACGTTCACCCTGAAATTTATTCACCCCCAGATAGGAGGGTACAATCGTTTCAATATCGAGAATACACATCACTGTCAATGCAGTGACTGGCTCGTAAATGCGAGTTTGCAGTTGCCCCCGTCGTGCCGTCGCCGTCCAATGAATGCTTTTGAGCGGGTCGCTTTGGGTATAATCGCGGATACCAATCGGCACAACTGGATCAGTCAATAAGCGCTGCGAAGCGCGAATCGTGCCCAATAATTCGCGTAAGGGCAAGCCTAATTCTGGCTCAGTCAACAAGCGAGGATAGACGATCAAGCGATCAATCTCATTAATTGTTGCGCGACTAATACTCAACCCAAGCGGATCGCTGGCACTCAAATTGGCTGGGCCAAAACGGTGCAAACCGCGCTGTGGGCACAAAATTGTATATTGGCGGGTTACTTGTTGATAGCTGCTGATACCAAATGCCCGCGCTAGTACCCGATAATTGGGGCTGGCGGCGGGCTGGGTTTCAATCTGCTCAAGTGTGATGCCAACTGGCACCAAATCGTGCAAATTAACAAATGGCAAGGGCAAAAATTTGCGATTGCGCAGGGTAATGCTGAGGGTCGTGCGGTTATCAGGGAACAGATGGGTATGACCTAGTTCACGTTGGTAATCAACATGCTTAAACATGCGCCATTCCCATAATTCGACCGCGAGCAAGGCCATAATCCCTAGCATCGTGACCAACGGCAACAGCGTTACATCGCTCAGCAAGCCAATAATCAAGAGCAAGACCAAAACAAATAAGCCTGCTCGTCGCCCTTTCATGCTCGTTCCTCAACTGGAGTTGCAATGCTTTTGACAATATCAGCTAGAATTTTTTCAGGGCTGCGTTGAGCCAAACGGGCTTCAGCATTCAAAATCAGCCGATGGGCTAAAACGCTGGGCACAAGTTGCTTCACATCATCAGGCAGCACAAAATCGCGGCCATGAATTAATGCCCAAGCTTGGGCGGCGCGGGTTAAGGCCAATGAGCCACGTGGGCTAGCGCCTAATTCAATTTCGCCATGTTCGCGGGTTGCCCGCACAATCGCAATTGCATAATTGCGCACTGCATCGCTCAAATGCACAGTGCGTACTGCCTGAATTGCCGCCAACAGCTGGCTTTGATCGCTCACGGCCTGCATCGCCACCCATGGATCGCCTTGATTAAAGCGTTGGATAATCGCATGTTCTTCGGCTTCGCTGGGATAGCCCAAATTCACTCGCAGCAAAAAGCGGTCGAGTTGGGCTTCGGGCAAGGGAAAAGTGCCTTCTAATTCGATTGGGTTTTGGGTGGCAAGCACCAAAAATGGCCGCGTTAATTGATGAGTTTCGCCATCAATCGTAATCGTGGCTTCGGCCATAGCTTCGAGCAAGGCCGATTGGGTGCGCGGCGTAGCGCGGTTAATTTCATCGGCCAGCACAATATTGGCAAACAACGGTCCAGCTCGAAACTGAAATTCACTCAATTTTTGATTATAAAAATTCAGGCCAGTTACGTCGCTGGGCAATAAGTCGGGAGTAAATTGCACTCGCCGAAATTGACAATCAAGGCTTTGGGCTAGCGCCCGAATCAGGGTGGTTTTGCCCACGCCTGGCACATCTTCTAGCAGCACATGGCCTTCGCACAACAGCGCGGTTAGCAATAAATCGATGCTGGTTTGCTTTCCAACCACCACCTGCCCAACTTGCCGACGTAACTGTTCAGCCCATGTTTGAATATTTAATCCCGTCATGATTTCCCTCAAACCACACAATTAATCATCTTCGACAACTGGTAGGGCTACGGTGAAGGTGCTGCCGCGGCCTTCGCTGCTGGCAACCCAAACCACACCGCCATGGCCTTCGACCAAGTGTTTGACAATCGCCAAACCTAAACCTGTGCCACCAACCCCGCGTGTCCGTGCCCGATCAACTTTATAGAAACGCTCGAAAATTCGCGGAATCGCCTCGGCTGGAATGCCCGCGCCAGTATCGTGAATTGCCATAATCACCCAGCGATTGCTTGGCTCAAGCATGCGGCTCAGATGATGGCCAAGTTCGCTACGCGAACGTAAGCCAGCTTCAATCGTAATCGTGCCGCCAGCATCAGTCCATTTAACGGCATTATGCAACAAATTGAGCAGCACTTGGCTAATTCGGTCGCGATCAACATAGACTTCGGGCAGATCAGGCGCAATTGTCACCGCCACTCGCAGATCTTTGCGCTTGGCTTGCGGCTGAATCCGATCATTGGCCCGTTCAACAATATCTTCAACGGGAGTTGGCTGCAATTGCAAGGCCGTGCGCCCCGATTCGATCTGCGAAAGTTCGTGCAATTCATCGACCAACTGCATCACCGCGTCAAGCTCGGTATCGACTTGGCCAAGCATGCGTTGGGCTAATTCGGGTGGTGGTTGGGTGGCCAAAGTTTCAACCAAGAGTTTGATTGAGGCTAGCGGCGTGCGTAATTCGTGCGAAACGTTCGCCACCAAATCACGCCGCGCCCGCTCCAACAAACTCAGTTGGGTCAAATCTCGCGCCAGAATTAACGCGCCGCTTTCAGGCATTGGCTCACACCAAATCCGAATTGTCCGATTCGAAAGCACTGGTTGCAAGGTTACTTGCTGCGGGTCGCGTCGCCGAATCGATTGCTCAATCATCGTATCGGCCTGATAATCGCGCACCAATGTGATTACGCTATGATTGACCACCGCATTGGCACTAACCCCAAATAATTTAGCCGCAACATCGTTACAATAACGAATGGTGCGGCCATCATTGACGACAATCACGCCTGCATCGAGCGCGGCGCTGAGCGTGCGAAACAACTGATTAAATGGATCGGCTGGTGGGGTTGGGGCAACCACAGGCCGATTGCGTAAATAGGCCAGTTCACGACGGAGATTGCGTTGACCACGCCAACCCCAAAGCAACGCGATAATCGTTGTCAACGCCAACAACACAATCCAAGTCATTAGTTTTTGCGCTCGCTACGGCTAAGTTGATCATTAAAACGATAGCCAATCCCCCGCACAGTTTGAATATAAATTGGGTTGCTGGGGTCTACTTCAACTTTCTCTCGCAGCCAACGCACATGCACATCGACCGTGCGCGAATCACCGGGGAAATCGTAGCCCCAAACTCGTTCGAGCAGCAAATCGCGCGAAAGCGCCATGCCACGGTTGCGCATCAAACACACCAACAGGTCAAATTCCTTCTGAGCGAGCGTAATTTCGTTGTTATCACGAAACACCCGACGGCTCCCAGTATCGACCTTAAGATTAGCGGCGGTCAGCAATTCGCGTTCAATCCCCGTTGGCTGGCGGTCGGTGCGGCGCAAAATCGCCCGAACGCGGGCCAGTAATTCGCCAAGGCTAAATGGCTTGATCACATAATCATCAGCGCCCAATTCCAAGCCAGCAATCCGATCAACTTCATCTTGGCGGGCGGTCAACATCATAATTGGAATATTGGTTTCGCGCCGCAAAATTCGACAGACTGAAAAGCCGTCGAGTTTAGGCAACATCACATCTAAAATCAGCAAATCGGGCTGTTCAGCACGTGCCAAATCCAGCCCTGTAACTCCATCGGAAGCGGAAAGCACGGTGTAGCCTTCGCGTTCAAGGTTGTAGCGCAGCGTATCGGCGAGCAGGGCTTCATCTTCTACAAGCAATATTGTGGACATAGATTGTCAGCACCATTGGGTATATACAATCAGCAAGGGGCGAATGCCCGCTGCTATTGTACCATTATCATCAGCATGAGATATGCAGATTGATCCACGAAGGACACGAAGGGGACATGGCTATTGGCGATAGGCTAGCGGAACAATTTGTGGAATGACAATAATTTCAAAAAGCCTATATCCCATAGCCAATCGCCTCTGGATTAAATGCCGACCCCCAGCCCCCAACCACCGATCCCCGCCCCTATGTTCTATGTTCTTTGCTCTATGTTCTTAGCTATTTGTCATCAAAAATTCATGCAGCTTGGTTGCCAAAAATCGTCTGCTCAACTATGATCATAGCAGAGTTGGCCGCGTTGACCAACCTAGGAGATCTATTATGAGCGATGTACAAGCGGTAATTCGACGAGAAGAGTGGGATGATGTCGTGCTGTTGCATATTCTTACCAACAGCGTCGATGCGGTCTCGGCAGCAACGATCGAGCATGCCTGTACCCAAATGAAACCAATTACTGTTTTAGATTTTGCCGATGTGGCGTTTATCAACTCAGCTGGCATTTCGGTGTTGCTGAAGTTTGTGGTCGCTGCTCGCAAGAATGGCTATAAAGTCTTTTGTTTACACGTCAGCCCGCATCATCAAAAAATCTTCAAGATGGTCGAGATGACGCGCTTTATGCCAGTAATCGAAGAACAAGATTTGGCGGCCTATACCAACGCCCAACAATCATCAGTCTCCAATTCTTAACGTTCTTCTTCGTTCTTGTTGCGCGATGAATGCTGGGTTAAATAGCAAGCGCAGGCAATCATTACTGCCTGCGCTCTGGCGTTTAATCGCAATGATTAAGCGGCTTCAATTTCAGCGTCGGGCTGCATCGAAATCACAAATTCGCCATCGCGGCCAATTGCGACGTGTTCAGGGCCAAGGCCAGTTGGCAGCAGTTTGGCTTGTTGAACGGCTCGTTCGAGGGCGCGTTTATTGTTGAAGCCCATGGCATCGAGCACGGGATTGGCGACAAACCGACCATGTTTGAGTGGCGTGTAGAGTTTGGTGCGTTCCAATGAGGCTTTCAGTTCCTCGGCATTGGGCAAAATATGCAGCGCTGGCATGTTGAAGCCATTCAGTACCCGAAACACCATATCCAGCGTTTCATAAGGCAAATAGCGCTTGTAAATATCGATCACGCGCAGAAACATGCCGTGGTGGGCAATTTCATCAACGCCAACGATTTTGAAGGCGGCAGCAGCACCAATTTGCTTGCCACGTTTGCGCTCTTCTTCGGTGGTTTGTTCGGGCAAGCCATATTCGCTGCGAATCCGTTTGCGCAGTTCTTCATAATTAAAATAGGTAGCGCGTTCTTGGACCATCGCATAGGCCGCGACTCCCAAGGGCGTGTCAAAACCAGGATGATTTTCATACATCGTCCAACGATGCTCAGCAACTTGATCGCGATAGGTTTCTAATTGTTCTTTGGTGCGGCGGCCTGAATGCAACA
Source organism: Chloroflexota bacterium (assembly GCA_020161265.1). Lineage (NCBI taxonomy): Bacteria > Bacillati > Chloroflexota > Chloroflexota bacterium. The sequence continues at coordinate 429,524 of JAIUOC010000003.1, forward strand.
GCACCAATTCCCAAGCCTCGGCGTGCTTGGATTCTTCAGCGCCCCATTGCAATTGAATATTGCGCCGTTCGCGCTTGCCATGGACGATGTTGATGGTATCCTCGACATAATCGCCGACATAATCTTCAACGCCCAAGAAACTTTCAACCAAGGTCACGGTATCTTCGCTGAGCATGTGACCATATTGTTCCATCTCGCGCAGCGGCAAATCATCCCATGGCAACCAGTTGCGGGTTTTGACGGCTTTGCGGAAATATTCGATATAGGCTAATTTTACTTCTTCGGCGATCGCGCGTTCGCGGGCTTCGCGCGTCCATGGGCCATTGATAACTAGCGGGGTTACTGGGGTTTGCTGTTCGTGTAACACAGAGCCACTCCTTGAATTTTAGGCACACTAAAGAAACCCCGCCGAGACGGGGCAGCCATGTTAGCGGCTTAATACGTCCGTTGTAGTCGGGTTCCTGTCCACAACAACAAAGGGCCGAAAATGAGATAGAAGCTGCTGAAGCTGATCACGGATGGTAGTCCGATTAAGGTTAGGCCGGTGCTACCACTCCAAAAGAGCCATTGGCCGATGGTTTGTTTGGGCAGCCAAATCCCTACCACTGAGAGAATCGAGCAGACCGCCGCAGTTCCGCCAAGAATGAAGGCCAGTAGATTGCCATCAAACCATGGAAAGACAAACGAAAGCACAATCGCGATGCTGGCAATCACGGTGGCGATGATCATCATGGTGCGATGTTTGGCAGCCTCGCGTTTGGCCGAGCGATGGATACGCTTCAATTTGCGCCCAAATTGATCGGCCTGAAAGGGCAAACCTAAGCGTAAAATCTGATCATCGGCGGTTGGGTCAGCGGCAGCATCGTCGTAGTGCGAGCGTAATTCGCGCAAAATCGCTTCACGTTCGGCAAGGCTGAGCGCTGCTAATTCTTGTTCGAGTTCAGCAAAATAGCTATCATTGGGACGGTGCATCGGAGACCACCTTTGAAACTGCGGCACTAAATCGACTCCATTGGGCACGGCGTTCGTCTAGGACAGCCTGTCCAGCTGCCGTTAGCCGATAGTAGCGGCGATCAACGCCATCTTCGCGCCGTTGCCAAAAGCCTTCGATCATCCCTTCTTTTTCCAACCGATGGAGCGCCGGATATAACGACCCCTCTTTGAGATCAATTACATCGTCGGTGAGCGCACGAATTTCCTTCGCGATCAGGTAGCCATACATTGGGCCTTGCTCAACGAGCGCCATTAGCATTAAACCGAGGCTACCTTTAAGAAGTTCACGTTCAAACATAGGCTACCTTGCGATAAAGGATACTTTGTAATACAAGGTATAGAATAATAGATCTGAAGGCTGCTTGTCAAACATGCAAATTTGGCCCATGATTAACCATAATCAATCCAATTGGTTCGGTAGGCATGGCCCATTGTGTGCTACAGTATTACCAGCCATGCTTTGACTTAGAGGAGCACGCTATGACTCGTGTTGATTGGTTCGTTTTCGGCTTTTTAGCGGTGTTTGCTGTTCTTGTGTTGTTTGTTTTTCGCAAGCGCTGGCAAGGTGCCTTGGGCTGGCTAACGCTAGCAAGTGCCTTTGTGAGCGGCTTGGTTTATACCCGCAACGCTGAAGGCCTGTTTGGTTCGGTGGTGATCGCGGTTGCTGCCGTGATTGGGGTTGGCTTGGTTGGCTTTGATTATTATCGCTTCGAACGCCCCAAGCGCCGTGCTCGGCTTGAGGCTGATGATCCATTAACCCCGCCATCGCCCTTTAAAATTCGTCGCCGCCCAACCCTCATGCAACGTCGGCGCTTCCAGCGTGAGGCTCGCCATTAATGAAAACGATCAGGTTAGGAGTGCTTGGAGCGGGTTTAGCGGTCAAACATTTGCATCTACCAGCGCTCAAAGCATTACCAAATTGCTTTGAAATTGTTAGCATTTGCGATCATAATCGGGCCAATGCTGAGGCGCTGGCAGGCTTGCTCGATCTCCACCCAACGATCACTGATTCGTGGGTGGATTTCTTTGCCGATCCCCAAATCGAGGCGGTATTAATTTCGTTGCCAATTCAGCGCAATGCTGAGGCAATTCAAGCGGCGGTCGCGGCAGGCAAACATGTCATTTGTGAAAAACCCTTGGCCGCCAATTTGCCGCAGGCCGAAGCGTTGGTCGCAGCCTGTCAACATGCCCCAGTCAAAATTTTGATTGCCGAAAATTTTCACTATCGCGATGATCTCAAACAAGCCCGCGCTTGGATGGATGCTGGGGCAATTGGCGATTTGGTATTAATTGAACTTCGCGCCACCTTCTGGAGCGATCCCGATCAGGGCTTTGGGGCAACGCCTTGGCGTCATGATCATCAATATCGTGGCGCAGTTTTGGCCGATGCGGGGGTGCATCAAGCTGCTTTATTACGCGAACTAGGCGGGCCAATCGAAAGCGCTCATGCTTTCATTAAGGATGTGCATCCAATATTGCGTGGCCCAGACACGATGGTGCTGAATTTGCGTTTTGCCTCAGGCGTGCTTGGTTCGCTGTGTTTTTCGGGTGCGGTGCAAACCCAACAGCCCTGTTTTGATTGGACGGTGGTGCACGGAACCCACGGTAGTATTACCATCCGTGGCGATCAGACGACATTATATCGGGCTGATGGTACAATAGAGCACTATCAAGCTCAAGATTTGCGGGGCTATATCAGCGAGTTTCGCAATTTTTATGCGGCAATTGTTGAAAACGAGCCAATTGTGGCTAGTTTGGCTACTGCGCTGGCCGATTGGCGTTTGATCATGCGGGCAATCGATGCTGCTGAAAGTAATAGCGTGCAGCAAATCGACCAAATTGTGCCCTTGGCAAGCTTGAACGATCTTCCGAACTAAAACAAGGATTTCGATACAATGACTGAACAATGGCCTGACGATGCCGAACAAATTGGCAATTTAGTATTTGTGCCCAATCGCGAGTACCCCTATCCTTTTAAAGTAGCAGTGCCACCGCGCTTTTGGATGGAAGAGCAAACTGGCGTTTTAGAAGCCGCCGTTGATGCTTATATGAATGGCGAACGGCTTGATGAAGCCCAATTAACGGCATTAAAACTCTATTTGACCCAATATGTGGAGCGAGCTGTGATGGCTCACGATGCCAATCGCCAAAAATATGTCGGGCTAATTAAAAAAATGCGCACCATCCACGATATCGAATCGATCGCCGATGAGCTAGCCGAATTTGGCGCAGAAGTCTTTTAGAAGGATGAAGGATGAGGGATGAACGAAGGGATGAATTATGAGGGATGAGGGATGAAGGGAATAAATCAATATTTGTAGGTTATTGGGTTTATCGCCATTAATCTAGCCTAAAAATTGGTTTATTTATGGTTTGCTCTGAATTTTCATCCTTCATAATTCATAATTCATCCTTATTACTACGGGGTTACTACCAATGCGGGTGATTACTGGCAGTGCCAAAGGGCGACAATTAAAAGGCCCGCCAGATATTGGCACTCGCCCGATGCTTGATCGGGTCAAAGAATCGTTATTTGGCATTTTAGAGGGCTTTAATGCTTTTGAAGGCCGTGCCCTCGATTTATTTGCGGGTACTGGCTCGTTGGGCATCGAATGCTTATCGCGCGGCGCTGAATGGGCCGATTTTGTTGAGGCTCGTAGCCATGTTGCTGCCGTGACCAAAGACAACCTGAAAACGACTAAATTGGCTGAGCGAGCCAAAGTTTGGAACGTTTCGGTCGATAAATTTCTGCAAATCATCGACGAAAAAACAAAATATGCTATAATCCTGCTCGATCCGCCATATGCTATGGAAGGCATACCCGACCTTGTAGTGCGGGTTGCTGAACGCGGCATTTTAGATCCAAATGGCGTTTTAGTTTTAGGCCATTGGCCAAAGCTGGTGATGCCGCCCCAACTTGGGCCACTGAGTTTGCTAAAGCATCGGCGTATCGGCGATTCCTGCTTCTCAATTTATGAATTGAGTCCAGCGTTACCGCCGCAATCGGAGTAATCACCTGTGACTATTGCTGTCTACCCTGCAAGCTTCGACCCAATTACCAATGGACATCTTGATGTTGCGGCTCGCGCATCACGCTTGTTCGATGAATTGGTCTTAGCGGTAGCTCATCGTCCGTACAAAAAGTTGCTCTTTACGACTGAGCAACGGATTGCCATGATTCGCGAATCGGTAGCGCACCTGCCCAATGTGCGGGTGGATGCTTTTTCGAGTTTAGTTGTGGAATATGCGCTCGATATTGGTGCCACTGTGCTGGTACGAGGCTTACGGGCTGCAACCGATTTTGAGCACGAATTTCAAATGGCGCATATCAATCATCACTTGGCTCCCACGCTTGATACGGTCTGTTTGATGGCTGATCAACGCTTTACGTTGCTTAGCTCAAGCGCGGTACGCGAAATTGCGGCCTATGGCGGCGATGTTAGCTCTTTTGTGCCAGCTCATATTGCCCTTGCGCTCAAGCAAGCCTATCAAACGCATGAGGAGTCACGCGCATGAGCGAACAATCCCAATGGGGAGAACAGCCCAGTGAACATCAGGAAGCAACCAGCGTGGAGCCAGTCGGGCAACACCAGCGCCCCCCAGAATATGCTGAGGCCGAGTTTGAGCGCCTGATTAACGAGTTGGAAGAGGTTTTAGCGAGTGGTGGCCGTGTGCCCTTGACCAGCCGATTAATGATCGACGAAAAGCAAGTCTTCGACATTATCGACCGGATGCGGGTTGCGGTTCCCAATGAATTACGCCAAGCACGCCAGATTGTGCGCGAACGCGACCAACTGATCGAGGCGACCAAAAAGAAAATTGCGATCACGCTCTCGGAACAGGGCATGCTTGAAATTGCCCAGCGTGAACGCAGCCGAATTATCGCCGAAGCCGAATCAGAAGCCGCCAAAGTGCGCTCTGAGGCCGATGAATATGCCCGACAAGTGTTGTTAAACCTTGAAGAGCATATCGGCAAATCGCTGACGATTATTCAAAATGGCCTCGATGAACTGGGCGTAGTTTGACAGAGCGCGTTCTCGCGCCTATAATGTCACGTCGCTTGCGGGTTGAATTCCAGCAGGAGGTCACTGTATGTCATCCGAACTCCAATTCAATGTTTCCCAACTATTGCAAGAATATGTTGGGGCGACCCGCCAGTATACTTATGAAAACGAACAGCTTGATTTAGGTGATGGTAGCCGCCTGAGGATCACCGAAGGCGATGTCAAACTGACCCGCACCAAAAATGGGGTCTTAGTAGATGCTGCGATGAGCGGCAACGTCACTTTAGAATGCGTGCGATGCTTAAGCGATTTCAGCCAACCTGTTGAGTTCGATTTCGCCGAGGAATATTTCGCGACGGTTCATGCAACGACGGGCGCACCGTTGCCAGAACCAGAAGAGCCTGATGTGTTCAAAATTAACGGCAACCATTTGCTTGACCTTGGCGATGCTGCCCGTGAATACACGCTCATCAACTTACCAATCGCGCCGATTTGTCGCCCCGATTGTCGTGGTTTGTCGTTCGATGGCCAAAACCTCAACGATAACCCAGAAGCCGATAATTTGGACGATCAAGTGATCGATGAGCGCCTTGCCGCGCTCAAACAATTGCTGAAAGGAGCCTAGTTTCTCATGGGCGCATTGCCACGTCGTAAAATTACCCGCGAACAACGCGGGCACCGCCGCCAACATCTTGCTTTGACCGCACCTTCATTGTCGGCTTGTCCAAACTGTGGTGGCTATCGCCGCCCACATCGCGTTTGCTTGAACTGCGGCACCTACAAAGGTCGCCAATACCTCAAGAAGGACAATGCTGAAGCATAAGCCATGGTTGGCAGCGAAGCAGCGAAAGGGTCGAGACCTATGGTTCTCGTCCCTTTCGCATTTTAGGCGCGTTATTGTGCAGTGCAGCATGAAACGGCTTCACCACGGGAGTGTTTTGCAATGAATGCAGCTATTACTGGTTGGGGGCGCTACGCTCCCGATCGTGTGCTTACAAACCAAGAACTTGAACAAATTGTCGATACTAATGATGAATGGATTCAATCACGTACCGGCATTCAGCGCCGCCATATTGTTGCTGAAGGCCAAGCCACCTCGGATATGTCGGCGCGTGCCGCGCGGATTGCGCTCGATAAGGCTGGAGTAAAACCCGAAGAGCTTGATTTGATTGTGGTGGCGACAACCTCGCCCGATTTGCTGTTGCCCTCAACTGCCGCTTTAGTTCAAACCAAACTCGGCGCGATCAACGCTGGCGTGATGGATATGAATGCTGCTTGCTGTGGCTTTTTATATGCACTCAGCGCCGTTACGGCTATGATTCGCGGCGGCGGTGTGGGTAAAGTACTACTCTGCGGAGCAGAAACGATCTCGCCATTTTTAAATTGGCAAGATCGCAATACCTGTGTGATTTTTGGCGATGCTGCTGGAGCTGTCATTCTTGAAGCGACCGAGCAAGAGCGTGGTTTGCAAGCCTACAAACTTGGGGCAATCCCCGATACCGCCGAATTATTGTGGATCAAAGCTGGCGCAACGCTCTACCCTGCAACTCACGAGCGACTTGATCAGTCTGAACAATATATTCAGATGAATGGCTCGGAAGTGTTTAAGTATGCGGTGCGCTCGATGGTCGATAGTTCGTTGCATGTGTTGAACCAAGTTGGTAAAACGACCGCCGATGTGCAGCTGGTCGTTCCGCATCAAGCCAATTTACGCATTATCGAAGCTGTCGCCAAACGCCTGAATGTGTCGATGGATCAGGTTTTTGTCAATATTCAAGAATATGGCAATACCTCAGCCGCAACTTTGCCCGTAGCAATCGCCGAAGCCGCCGATGCTGGCCGCATGCAGCCTGGCGATACGATTTTGCTGACCGCGTTTGGCGGCGGCCTGACCTGGGCTTCGGGCGTGTTGGTGTGGGGCGGGAAGTAGCGACGAGGGGTCAGGGGCTAGGGGTCAGGGATCAGTTTTTAGGCACGAATTATTTCGTTGCATTTCTAAATCTAAACCTGGCTCCTAATCCCTAGCCCCTGACCCCTCGTAATAATAGAAAGATAACCAATGACAATCGGATTGCTTTTTCCAGGACAAGGCTCGCAGAAAGTTGGCATGGGCCGCGAGGTCTATGAACAATCGCCCGCAGCCCGCGCAATTTTTGCTGAAGCCAATACTGTGCTTGGTTTTGATCTAGCGGGCTTGTGCTTTGATGGGCCTGAAGCTGATTTAACTGCGACTGAAAATACCCAGCCTGCGTTGCTGACGGTCAGCGTGGCCTTGTTGGCGGCAATTGCTGAGGCTGGTGTGGAGCTGCAGCCGAGCATTGTGGCTGGCCACTCGTTGGGCGAATATAGCGCTTTGGTGGCCGCCAAAGCCCTTGATTTTGCCACGGCCTTGCGCTTGGTGCGCCAGCGTGGCGAGTTGATGGCTCAAGCCAGCGAAGGTGCGATGGCCGCCGTGATTGGGCTTGATCTTGCGCCACTTGAAGCAGTTTGCGCCAATGTCAGTGAGTTTGGCGCGTGTGTCGTAGCCAATCAAAACGCTCACGGCCAGTTGGTGATTAGCGGAGCCAGTGCGGCAGTTGCGGCGGCTAGTGAACAAGCCAAAGCCGCCGGGGCTAAAAAAATTATGCCTTTGAATGTGAGCGCGGCGTTTCACTCGCCCTTGATGGCGGCAACCGCTGCTGGTTTAGCGCCAGCAATTGCGGCGGCAGCAATGAGCGCAGCCCACGTGCCATTGATTGCCAACAGCACAGCTCAGCCAATTCAGAGTGCCGAGGATCTTCGCGCTGAACTCATTGCCCAAATTACCGCGCCAGTTCGCTGGATTGCCACAATTGAGCAAGCTGCGGCCATGGGCGTGCAAACGGTGGTTGAAATTGGCGCAGGCAGTGTGCTTACAGGCTTGGTCAAGCGGATCGATCCCAATTTGCAACGCCTGAATATTGCCAACTTTGATGACATAGCCAAGATTGCCGAGTACAATAACGCCCAGTAATGTAAGTGGGTGAGGCAGCTGCTATGCGGGGAATGCAAGACCATGTGGCGATTGTCACCGGAGCATCGCGCGGGATTGGCCGCGCAATTGCTTTGGAGCTAGCCAGTTGGGGCGTTAAAGTCGTTGTTAATTATCAATCAAGTGCCGCCAAAGCCGAGGCAGTGGTCGCCGAAATTCAAGCTGCTGGCGGGGTGGCGATGGCAATTCAGGCCGACGTAACCGATCAGCAAGCGGTTGAAACCATGGTTACTCAAACCTTGGCTGAGTGGGGTACGATTCAGATTTTGATCAATAATGCAGGCATCACCCGCGATAATCTCTTTCAACGCTTGAAAGACGATGAGTGGGACGATGTGATCAAGGCTGATCTGACCTCGGCATTTTTATGCACGCAGGCGGTGTTGCCAGCGATGCGAGCCAATCGCTATGGCCGCATCGTCAGCATTGCTTCGTTGGCGGGTTTGGCGGGCAATGTTGGCCAAACCAACTATGCAGCGGCCAAAATGGGCTTGGTTGGTTTTTCCAAGGCCGTGGCACGGGAAGTAACCGCCGATGGCATTGTGGTGAATGTGGTTGCACCTGGCTATATCGATACCGATTTTATCGACCATATTCCGCAATGGCTGCGAACTTGGGCGCTTGATGTGATTCCACTCAAACGCTTTGGCAAAGTTGAAGAAGTTGCGCCAGCGGTGGCCTTTCTGGCATCGCCTGCTGCATCGTATATTATTGGCCATGTGCTGACGATTGATGGCGGCTGGGTCATGCCATAGGGGTGCAGAATGAGTATTAACGATCAAGTGGCGATTGTCACAGGTGGCACTGGTGCGGTTGGGCGCGAAGTGGTTTCTGGGCTGATTCAACGCGGCGCACGGGTGGTTTTTTGCTATCGTCAGCGCGATGATTTGGCTGAAGAGATGTGCGATACGATTGCTGATGAGCAACGTTTGATCGCCATTAAGGCCGATGTGCGCGATGCTGAAGCCATGAATAGCTTGGTTGAAGTGGCTGTGCGGCGCTGGGAACGGCTCGATATGCTGATCACTGCCCATTCTGCGGTGAACAATGCTCCGGTGGCCGACATGACCCTTGAGCAATGGAACGATGTGATGGATGTGATGCTGCGCGGCGTGACGCGGATTACCCGCGCAGTCTTGCGGCCCATGCAAAAAGCCCGTTATGGGCGAATTATCACAATTACTGGCTATCAGCCCTTAGCTGGCGGCCTAACCCAAGCCAATTATGCTGCCGCACTTGGTGGGATTATCGGCTTTTCTAAATCGTTGGCGCGTGAGGTTGCACCATGGGGCATTACGGTGAATAGCGTTGCCCCAGGCCTGATCTCACGGCCCCATATGTCGAGTTTTGATCCAAGTTATATCCCATGGGCCACCAATATTGTGCCATTGAAACGCTTAGGCGCACCTGCCGAAATTACCCCAGCAATTTTTATGCTGGCCAATCCAGAGGCGGGCTATATTACGGGCCAAGTGCTGCCAGTCGATGGCGGTTGGCGCATGGTTTAGTGTTGAAGGAGCAAGCATGCAACTAGATTTAACGGGTCGGGTCGCAATTGTGACTGGAGCTTCACGCGGGATCGGTCGATCAATCGCCGAAGCCTTGGCTGCCAGCGGCGCTGCGGTGGTGGTCAATTATCGTGGTAGCGAAGCCGCCGCCGCTGAAGTGGTCGAGACGATTACTGCCAAGGGTGGCAAGGCTCTGGCGGTGCAGGCCGATGTGGCTGATCCTGCCAGCCACGACGCTTTGCTCAAAGCCACGACCGAAGCTTTTGGCCGCGTTGATATTCTGGTCAATAATGCTGGCATTACCCGTGATAACTTGTTGTTGCGCATGAAAGAGAGCGAAGTTGATGATGTGTTGCAAACCAACTTGCGCGGGGTGATGTTGCTGACCAAGGCTGTGCTGCGCCCAATGATGAAAAACAAATGGGGTCGTGTGATCACGATTAGCTCAGTTATTGGCCTAACGGGCAATGCTGGACAAGCCAACTACGCCGCTGCCAAAGCAGGCTTGATCGGCTTTAGCAAGTCGGTGGCCCAAGAAATGGCTTCACGTGGGATTACCGCCAACGCGATTTGCCCAGGCTTTATTGAAACCGATATGACCCGCAATGCCATGTCTGAAGAATTGATCAACAAAGCCTTGGATCGCATTCCTTTGGCACGCATGGGTCAGCCTGCTGAAATTGCCAACGCGGTGGTTTTCTTGGCTTCCGATGCTGCGGGCTACATCACTGGCCAAACCTTGGCGGTCGATGGCGGCATGACTATGTATTAGGCAGCAGCGTTGGAACGCTTGCTCGAACGCTTTAGCTGAGGAACCAACATGTTACGCAAAATTTTAATTGCAAATCGTGGTGAAATTGCGGTGCGAATCATTCGTGCCTGCCACGAGCTAGGCATCAAAGCAGTTGCCGCTTATTCCGAGGCCGATCGCGATTCGCTGGCGGTGCGCATGGCCGATGAGGCGATTTGTATTGGCCCGCCACCACCCGCCAAATCCTATTTGAATGCACCAGCCTTGATTAGCGCTGCGCTGATTAGCGATTGCGATGCGATTCACCCAGGTTATGGCTTTTTGTCGGAAAACCCCTATTTTGCTGAAAGCTGCCGTGAATGTGGCCTGACCTTTATTGGCCCTTCGGCGGATTCAATTCAGCGCATGGGCGATAAAGCGCTGGCTAAGCAAGCTATGAAGTTGGCTGGCCTGCCGCTTGTGCCTGGTACCGAAAACCCCTTGACCAGCGTTGAAGAAGCGCAAAGCCTCGCTGATGGCATTGGCTACCCGGTTTTGCTCAAAGCGGTGGCTGGTGGCGGTGGGCGGGGCATGCGTGTGGTCAATCAGCCCGACGAATTGGCCCGCGCTTTTAATACCGCCCGCGCTGAAGCCGAAGCAGCCTTTGGCCGTGGCGATTTGTATATGGAAAAATATTTGCCAGTTGTGCGCCACGTTGAAATTCAGATTCTAGCCGATCAACATGGCAATGCAATTCACCTTGGCGAGCGTGATTGCTCGTTGCAACGTCGCCACCAAAAAGTGGTGGAAGAAGGCCCATCGCCAGCCTTGACCCCAGAATTACGCCAGAAAATGGGTGAAGCTGCCTTGCATGGCGTGCGCGAAATCGGCTACTACAACGCTGGCACGATGGAATTTTTGCTCGATCATCAGGGAAATTTCTATTTTATGGAAATGAACACCCGTTTGCAGGTTGAGCACCCCGTGACCGAATGGCTGACTGGGCTTGATCTGGTTAAGTGGCAAATTCGGATTGCTTCCGGCGAACGCTTGACGCTCACTCAGGATGACATTAAAATACGCGGGCATGCGATTGAATGTCGGATTAATGCCGAAGATGCCGACCGTGATTTTATGCCTGCTGGCGGGACTGTCGATCTTTACTTGCCGCCAGGTGGCCCAGGGGTACGAGTCGATTCGCATCTCTATTCAGGCTATCGCACGCCCACCAACTACGATTCGATGCTTGCCAAAGTGATCGTCTGGGGGGAAACGCGGCTTGAGGCAATTGAACGTATGCGGCGAGCATTAAGCGAATGTGTGATCAATGGCATTACGACCACCTTGCCATTTCAACTGCGCATGATGAACGAGCCAGCTTTTGTGAGCGGCGATGTTGCAACGCACACCTTGGCTGATATTTTAAATCAACAGACTGCCAAAGAAGCGACAGCGTAGGGCAGTCTTGGAGAAAACCGTGAATCAACCATTTGGAACTGTGACAATTGCCCCCGATGTGCTTTCAGCGATTGTCTCGCTGACGGCGCAGGATGTTGCTGGCGTTGCGCGGTTGGGCAGTGTGCCCGGCCAACAACGCGTCGGTAGCATGTTGGGGAGCGGAACTGCTAATGCTGATGGTGTGGCAATCCGTGTTGTCGATGATAGCGTCAGTGCCGATTGCTACCTGATCGCCCAACCCGATGTCAACTTGCTTGATCTCGGCGCTCGTGTTCAATCGGCGGTAACCGAAGCATTAAACGAAATGGTCGGCATGCCGGTCAGTGCGGTTAATGTCTATATTCAGGATGTCGAGCAGAACCGTGGGTAGCCTTCGCCACCGAGTGCGTGCTGCGGCACTTCAGGCACTCTTTGAACTTGATCAAACCACCCACGACCTTGATTCGGTTGTTGCACGCATCAGTGATGATGAAATGTTCAGCGCAGAAGGTCGTGATTTTTTTGCCCGAATTGTCAATGGCGCATGGGTTAATCGTCAAGTCATTGATGATTTAATTGCCAAAATTGCTCCATCTTGGCCTGTCCACCAAATGCCTGGGGTGGATATTGCGGTGCTGCGCATCGCGTTGTTTGAAATTCTCTACGATGCGGCGGCGGATAAAGCTCCGGTTAAAGCCGTGATTAATGAAGCGGTCGAGCTTGCAAAACATTTCGGTAGCGATAATTCGGGCCGTTTTGTCAATGGTGTGCTCAGTACCGTGGTCAATAAACCTGAATCCGAGGAATAACTCGGTAATCCCTTTGATTGCCTCGGACTTATCCTTATCTATACGGAGAATCCAACAATGTCAGACTTAAACGAACGCTTGAAGAAATTGGTTGCTGAACAATTGGGCGTAGAAGAAGACAAAATTGTGCCAAGCGCGACCTTCTTGGACGATCTTAACGCCGACTCACTCGATTTGGTCGAGTTGGTCATGTCGCTCGAAGAAGAATTCGGCGTAGAAATTACCGACGAAGAAGCTGAAAAGTTGCGCACCGTCGGCGATGCTGAAGCCTTTATCAAAGCAAACATCCAAGAGTAATTTGTATGCGAACAGTGGACAATGCTGCAAGGTGTTCGGCCTTGGCTGGCATTGTCCATTTGTTATTTGTTGGGCTTTTGGTTAACACTACTTAACGCGTTGCCCCAAGCCTGTAGCCAGTGGTCAGACGCTTATGACAATTTTTGGGATTGGCCCGTTTGAATTTGTGATCATCTTGGTGATTGCCCTCGTGGTGGTCGGCCCTGAGCGCTTGCCTGAAATGCTGTTTCAAATTGGCCAGTGGATCAGCAAAGGCCGTAAAATGATCAGCGATCTGCGCAATCAGGCTCGCAGCGAATTAGGCGATGATTATGAATCGGTCGAAAAAATGGCCCGCCAAATTCGCGAACTCGACCCGCGCCGCCAAATTCAAGAGCTTGGTCGCTCGATTCTCTCCGATGACGATCGGGCGATGATCGTCGATCTTGGCTTAGATCCCAAAACGACGGCGGCGGCCAATGTGATCGACCCAACCCCCAAACCCCCAGCAGCGCGGCCTGAGATTGCCCGCCAAGCACGAATGATGCTCGATGACGATTTGCTTGATCAGCCGCTAGACCAAGCGTTGCGTGCGCCAGCCGCCGAGGAGCAAACCAATGGCTAGATCAACAACCGCGATTGATGGCACCATGACCTTGCTTGACCACTTGCGCGAGTTGCGTTCACGGCTCACCAAGGTCTCGATTGCCGTATTAATTGGTATGTTTGGTGGTTTTTACATTGTCAACAGCACTGGCTTTATTAAATATGTGATTTTGAGCTTTGCTGGCGAGCAGGGCGTACAAACAACTCAAGTTGCCGAAACTTTTACCACCTACCTCAGTACAGCGCTGACGCTGGGCATTGCGGCAGCCATGCCCGTGATTATTTATCAGCTCTTGGCCTTTTTAGCGCCTGGCCTGACCCGGACTGAACGCAAATGGATTTTTATCGGTTTGCCTTTGGTGATTTTCTGCTTTTTGGGTGGCTTAGCCTTTGGTTGGTTTGTAACAGCTCCAGCCGCAATTAAATTTTTGATCAACTTTGGCATCGAAAATACTGGTAATTTGATTGAAAATAAGCCGCGCCTCGATGATTTTCTTTCGATTCTGACCCGCCTACTGCTGATCAATGGGATTGTGTTTGAATTGCCGATGATCATGTTTACCCTGACCAAACTTGGCATTTTGAATCCACGTAAGCTCGGGCGCTATCGCCGCTATGTTGTGCTGATCACGGTGGTTGCTGCGGCAATTCTGACCCCAACTGGCGACCCTGCCAATTTGGCCTTTTTGGCGGTTCCCATGTATCTCTTGTTTGAATTTGGCTTGTTGCTGGGGCGTTTGGCTCAGCCCAAGCCCGCAAATTAACCAGAACTTCCCCATCTTTAGCTTAGGTTTTCGCTGCAAACCATAGATTTCGTAGTTCATCGGTGACAGGCTGATGACCACTAAATGCAATTTGAGGGGGTGCAGGGGGATTAAAGCCCCCTGCGTTTCCCGCCTTGAGGTTCGACGGAAGGGTGGTGATCCTCAAGAATTGTTAAAAACCTACCCTTGAAAGGTGCAGGGTCAGGGGTGAGGGAACATTACTCGTACATTCAGCAGAAGATAGATTAGACAGGAACGTACCATGACAAGCATCCAACAACAACGCGCCGCACTCTATCGCCAAATCTGGCAGATTGCCAATGATGTCCGTGGCTCTGTCGATGGCTGGGATTTTAAGCAATATGTGCTGGGCACGCTGTTTTATCGCTTTATCAGCGAAAACTTCGCCAGCCACATGGAAGGCGGCGACGCGAGTGTCAATTACGCTGAGCTTGCTGATGCGGTCATTACTCCCGAGATCAAAGACGATGCGATCAAAACCAAGGGCTACTTTATTTACCCAAGCCAATTGTTTGAAAATATCGCCAAAGCTGCCAATACCAACCAACAGTTAAATACCGATCTTGCCGCGATCTTTGGCGCGATTGAAAGTTCGGCTCTCGGCTACGCTTCCGAGGCCGATATCAAAGGCCTGTTTGCCGATTTTGATACGACCAGCAATCGCCTCGGCAATACCGTCAAGGACAAAAACCAGCGTTTGGCCGCCGTGATCAAAGGGGTCGCTGGGCTGGATTTTGGTGATTTTGTCGGTAGTCAGATCGATTTGTTTGGCGATGCTTATGAGTATTTGATCTCGAATTATGCCGCGAATGCTGGTAAATCTGGCGGCGAGTTTTTCACCCCGCAACATGTCTCCAAGTTGATTGCCAAGCTGGCCATGCACCAGCAAACCAGCGTCAATAAAATCTATGATCCCGCTGCTGGCTCCGGTTCGCTGCTGCTGCAAGCCAAAAAACACTTCGACGACCATATTATTGAAGATGGCTTTTGGGGTCAGGAGATCAACCACACCACCTACAACCTTGCCCGCATGAACATGTTTTTGCACAACATCAACTACGATAAGTTCAATATCCAGTTGGGCAATACCCTGATCGACCCGCGCTTTCTTGGTGATAAACCCTTTGATGCGATCGTTTCCAATCCGCCCTACTCGGTCAAGTGGATCGGCTCCGATGATCCGACCTTGATCAACGATGATCGTTTTGCCCCAGCTGGAGTCTTAGCGCCCAAATCTAAAGCCGATTTTGCCTTTGTTTTGCATGCGCTCAGTTATCTTTCCAGTAAAGGCCGCGCCGCGATTGTCTGCTTCCCGGGGATTTTTTACCGTGGCGGCGCTGAGCAGAAAATCCGCCAATATTTGATTGATAATAACTTCGTGGAAACGGTGATTGCGCTCGCGCCCAACCTATTTTATGGGACGACGATTGCCGTGACGATTCTGGTGCTCTCCAAACATAAAACTGACACCAGCACCCAGTTTATTGATGCCAGCGGCTTATATAAAAAAGAAACTAATAACAACACGCTCACCGAAGTCCATATCGAGCAGATTATGCAGGCCTTTGATAGCAAGGCCAATATCGAGCACTTCGCGCAATCGGTGGCCTATGCAACCATCGCCGCCAACGACTACAATCTATCAGTTAGCAGCTATGTCGAAGCCCAAGACACTCGCGAAGTGGTGGATATTGCTCAGCTCAATGCCAATTTAAAAATTACGGTTGCCAGAATTGACCAACTGCGCAAAGAGATTGATGCGATTGTTGCTGAAATAGAATCTGCAGAGGTTGAGGCATGAGCTATTTAGAAAAACTGCTGGATGGGGTTGAGGTGGAGTGGTTGCCACTGGGGGAAGTTTCAATAAAGATTTCTTCTGGTGGTACGCCCACAACTGGTATTGCTGAATACTATGGCGGCTCTATTCCTTGGTTGCGGACTCAGGAAGTTGATTTTGGTGAAATTTGGGATACGGGCGTAAAAATTACCGAAGCAGGATTAAAAAATTCCAGTGCAAAATTGATCCCTGAAAACTGTGTAATTGTTGCAATGTATGGGGCAACTGTTGGGAAAATTGGTATTAATAAAATCCCTATGGCTACTAATCAGGCCTGTGCGAATATTCAACTTGATGAAAATATCGCAAATTACCGTTACGTATTTCATTTCCTGTCTAACCAATATGAATATATCAAATCACTTGGGGCCGGTTCTCAGACAAATATCAATGCAGGGATTGTAAAAAAACTCCAAATCCCCATCCCATGCCCTGAAAATCCAAAAAAATCGCGGCAAATCCAGTCCAAAATCGTTACGATTTTGGACGGCTTTGCCGAGCTGACCGCCGAGCTGACCGCCGAGCTGACCGCCCGTAAAAAACAATATGCCTATTACCGTGAACAATTGTTGAGTTTTGAGGATGGCGAAGTGGAATGGAAACCATTGGGGGAGATTGGCGAATTTATTCGCGGCAAACGATTTACTAAAGCTGACTATGTGGAAGACGGCGGTATCAAGGTCATCCATTACGGTGAAATCTACACCCAATATGGTGTTTCAACTAGCCATGCTCTATCGCAGGTTCGCGCTGAAATGGCAGAGTCACTGCGCTATGCTGAACCTGGTGACGTTGTCGTAACTGATGTTGGCGAAACCGTTGAGGATGTTGGTAAAGCTGTGGCATGGCTTGGCGCTGAAAAAGTCGCAATTCACGACCACTGTTATGCCTTCCGCCACGCCATGAATCCGAAATTTGTTTCCTATTGCATGCAAACAGCTTCATTCATTGATGAGAAGGCGAAATATGTCGCCCGAACGAAAGTCAACACGCTGTTAATTAAAGGCTTCGCAAAAATCCAAATCCCTGTTCCCCCTCTTGCCGAGCAAGCCCGTATCGTTGCCATTCTCGATAAATTCGATACCCTGACCAACTCGATCAGCGAAGGCTTGCCGCGCGAAATCGCCTTGCGCCAGCAGCAATACGCATACTACCGCGATCTGCTGTTCAGCTTTCCCAAGCCAGCTGAAGCCTAGCCATGCGCAAGCCCCGCGTCGCAAGCGCCCAGTTTCAAAACGACCGTTGGATACATGCAAAGGAAATCCAATGACAGACTATACAACGATCGCCGAATCAAACAACTTTATTGTGCTCGATCACTATACCAAGCAATTGCGGCTGGCCGAAAGCTACCAGAGCGAAGATGCCTTGGAGCGCGAGTTTATTAAGGATTTGCGAGCTCAGGGCTATGAGTATCTGGCGACATTAACCACCCCGCAAGCGCTATTGGCCAATCTGCGTGAGCAATTGCAAACCCTGAATAACGTGCAATTTTCCGAGGCCGAGTGGCTGCGCTTTGTTGAAACCTATCTGGATAAACCCAGCGACGGCATTATCGAAAAAACTCGCAAAATTCACGACGACTACATTCACGACTTTGTATTTGACGATGGGCGGATTCAAAACATCTATTTGCTCGATAAGCAGACCCTTGCCCGCAACAAAGTCCAAGTGATCAAACAATTTGAACAAACTGGCAGCTACGCCAATCGCTACGATGTAACGATTTTGGTCAATGGCTTGCCCTTGGTGCACGTTGAGTTGAAAAAACGCGGCGTGGCGATTCGCGAAGCCTTCAACCAAATTCACCGTTATAGCAAAGAAAGCTTCAATACTGAGCACTCGCTATTCCAATATGTGCAAGTATTCGTGATTTCCAACGGCACCGACACCCGCTACTTTGCCAATACCGTGACCCGCAATAAAAATAGTTTTGATTTCACCATGAATTGGGCCAAAGCCGATAACAGCCCGATCAAAGATCTCAAAGATTTTACCGCCACCTTTTTTCAGAAAAACACCTTGCTGCATGTGGTGCTCAAGTATTCAGTGTTTGATGTGAACAACACCCTGCTGATTATGCGGCCCTATCAAATCGCCGCCACCGAACGGATTCTGCGCAAAATCAATAGCTCGTATCAGGCCAAAACATGGAGCAACACCGAAAGCGGCGGCTACATCTGGCATACTACTGGCTCCGGCAAGACCCTCACCAGTTTCAAAGCGGCACGACTGGCCACCGAACTTAGCTTCATCGACAAAGTATTTTTTGTGGTTGATCGCAAAGACCTCGATTACCAAACCATGAAAGAGTATCAGCGTTTTTCGCCGGAGAGTGTCAACGGCTCTGAAAGCACCGCCGGACTCAAGCGCAATTTGGAGCAAGACGATAACAAAATCATTGTTACCACCATCCAAAAGCTCAACAACCTGATGAAAGCAGAAGGCGATCTTGCGATCTACCATAAGCAGGTGGTTTTTATTTTTGATGAATGTCATCGTAGCCAGTTTGGCGAAGCGCAGAAAAATCTCAAGAAAAAATTCAAAAAGTTCTATCAATTTGGCTTTACGGGTACGCCGATCTTTCCGCAAAACGCCTTGGGTGCTGATACCACCGCCAGCGTGTTTGGCCGTGAATTGCATGCCTATGTCATCACCGATGCCATTCGCGATGAAAAAGTGCTGAAATTCAAGGTCGATTACAACGATGTACGTCCGCAGTTCACGGCGCTCGAAAGCGAAACCGACGAGCAAAAACTCAACGCCGCCGAACACAAAGCGGCATTGCTGCACCCAGCGCGGATTCGCGAAATCTCGCGTTATATTCTGAATATCTTTCGTCAAAAAACGCATCGACTGCAAGCGGGCAGCAAAGGCTTTAATGCCATGTTTGCCGTCAGCAGCATCGAGGCCGCCAAAGCCTACTACCAAGCGCTGAATCGCATTCAGAATGACGCTGAGCAGGCCAAAAATCCGCCGCTCAAAATCGCGACAATCTTCTCATTCGCCGCCAATGAAGAGCAAGATGCGATTGGCGAAATTCTCGACGAAAGTTTTGATGTAGCAGCGATGAACCCCAGCGCCAAAGAATTTCTAAGCGCCGCCATCGCCGACTACAATGCATTCTTTACAACCAATTTCAGTGTCGATAGCAACGGCTTCCAAAATTATTACCGCGACCTTGCCAAGCGAGTGATCGCCAGAGAAATCGACCTGCTGATTGTCGTGGGAATGTTTTTAACTGGCTTTGATGCGCCGACCCTCAACACCCTGTTTGTCGATAAAAACTTGCGCTATCACGGCTTGATGCAGGCCTATTCGCGCACCAACCGCATCTACGATGCCACCAAAACCTTTGGCAATATCGTTACCTTTCGTGATCTAGAGCAAGCGACGATTGATGCGATTACCTTGTTTGGTGATAAAAACACCAAAAACGTGGTGCTTGAAAAAAGCTACAAGGAATATATGCAAGGCTTCACCGATCTAGTCACTGGTGACGCACGGCGTGGTTTTATCGAGGTGGTTAGGGAGTTAGAACAGCGTTTTCCTGAGCCTGATGCGATTTTTCTCGAAAAAGACAAAAAAGACTTCGTAAAGTTATTTGGTGAATATTTGCGGGTCGAGAATATCCTGCAAAACTACGATGAGTTTGCCAGCCTGAAAGCCTTGCAACGGCTTGATCTCAGCGATCCGCAGGCGGTTACCGATTTCAAGGCTGAGCATTATTTAAGTGACGCTGACCTGAGCGCATTGCAAGCCATCCCCATCCCTAGCGAACGCACAATTCAGGATTACCGATCGACCTATAACGATATTCGTGATTGGCTGCGCCGCGAAAAGTCTGCCGAAGAACAGCAAAAATCCACGATTGATTGGAACGATGTCGTGTTTGAGGTAGACCTGCTTAAATCGCAGGAAATTACGCTTGATTACATCCTTGAGTTGGTTTTTGAGCAACACAAGAAGAACAAAAGCAAAGGCGAATTAATCGAAGATGTGCGCCGCTTGATTCGGGCCAGCCTTGGCAACCGCGCCAAAGAAAGCCTGATTGTTGATTTTATCAACCAAACCAACCTCGACGCGATTGGCGACAAGGCCACGATTATTGACGAATTCTTTACCTTTGCCCAAGCCGAGCAGACCCGTGAAGCCGCAAACTTGATTCAGTCGGAAGGCTTGAACGAAGCTGCGGCCAAGCGCTATATCCTTGCCTCGTTGAAACGCGAATACGCCAGCGAGAACGGCACTGATCTTAACGCGACCCTGCCAACCATGAGTCCGCTTAACCCACAGTACCAAAGCAAAAAACAGCGAGTTTTTCAGCAAATCTCCGCATTTGTTGAAAAATTTAAAGGTGTAGGTGGCCAGATTTAAGACCCCTCAGCCCGCCCTCTCGCTACTGCTTCGGGCGAGAGGGTGAGGGCATGTCACTGCCTAAACATGCACAATCAAGCGCCCAATTTCACTGAGTAAGGTCAAGATGGCGATCGCCAGCGTAAGCCGACAAACCCGAATCACATAGCGTTCGAAACGGCTAATTTCTTCATCACGCGCCACGCCTTTGAGATTAACATCCTCGCGCAAGGCCTGCCAAATCCAGTCGGTGGGCATGCGCACAACCAAGGGCGTGAGCGCCGACCAAACCACATAGCCCACCGCCAGAATCACCAGCGGTTGCAGATGTTGCAGAAACGAAACCAAAATAAACGAAAGCAAGGTTGTCCAGACGAACATCAACAAGGCTTTGATATAGCGCAACACCAAGCGCCGCAAACACAAGGCATAGCGGACGACTGAAATTTCAGTTCGCGCTACCTCTTCGATTAACGTGCGATCCAAAAAGCCTGATAACCCCAAAGCCGTGTTAAAACGATCGATCGCTTGCTGACTGACTTGGCTTTGATTAACTCCTTGGCTGGCAAGCTGGGCAGCATCACGACTGGGCGGCACGATCAAGCCCTCGCTTTGCTGATAAACATGATCATAAAAAGCGGCTTCGTGGCGCTCAAAAGGCAAAATAAACTCCAGCAAATCGGAATTATATTGATGCTGAATCACCAGTCGTTTGACTGCTGGCGCTTCGTCGGTGGAGAAGGCCAAGCCCGAAAGGATAAAGCGCGGGTTAAACAATTTGTGGGTAAAGCCTGGGCTTTGGTTGGCAAAATAGAAATAGACAATATCCTTGAGCAACAGCAAAAAAGCATACAGCGGGATGCCCAAAGTGGCGATAAACGGAATAAACAGTAAGATATACAAACCCAAATCGGCAGTTGCCGACCATGAAAATTGGCCCGCCTGCCAGAGATTGTACAATTGCTCAATCTGGGTCAGCACGATTTTGTTGATATCGCTGATCGCATCGCGAAAAAACACTGGCAACAAAATCAACAGGCCAGCCCCATTCAAAAACACCCCGGCAATCCGGTGCATAGTCGAGATGCGCACCTCGGCGCGTTGCAGAAATGCCCGCATCGCCTGACGTTCATCGCTACTTGGTTGATAGGAATCCATTGGATCTGACCTTTAATTCAAAAGCCCCTAGCATTGCTGCTAGAGGCTGGGTTTAGTGTTGGGCGAAAGCTACTCCGCGCCTTCTTCGGTTGGCAGCGAGGTTGAAATATCGTAAATCAAAATCTGAACATCCAAATCGTGTTCGGTTAACAAGGCGATTGAACGTTCGCGAGTGGCATCACGAATCGCATCCTCATGGTCAGCCGGGGCATACACCCGAATCGCTAACTCATCGCTGCCTCGTTTTTTATAGCGTAACACGGCATCGGGCGAAACTCCCAAGACCAAGTTGGTCAATTCGGTTTTGGCTTCGTCAAGCGTCATTGAACATCCTCCTGACTAATCGAACTATACAGAGGCAGAGGAAAGCGCCGCAGCAGCAGTGCTGATTCGGGCGAGCGTCACAGCTTTACCTAAAACCGCCAAGGTTTCGAATAGGCCTGGCGAGGTAGTGCGCCCACTGATGGCAACGCGAATAGGCATAAACACTTGGGGAATTTTCAGCCCAAGTTGATTGACAAAATCATGCAAGAGCTTGTCTAAACTGGGCGCATCCCAGGTTTCGACAGCCTCAAAACTGGCTTTGACTTGGCCCAGTACCTCAACCGTTTGCGCCGGATCGCCCTTCTTTGGCACAAGCAAGGCTGGGTCGTAGCCTTGGGGGTCTACAAAGAAGAAATCGAGCAATTCAGGCGCTTCGCTTAGTAATTTGATTCGTTCTTGCACTAAGGGCAAAAATTCGGTAACTTTGGCCAATTCGGCGGCAGTTGGCTCGGCACTGATCAAGCCTGCCTTGCTGAGATAGGGTGCGACTCGTTGCGCCAACTCGGCTGGAGCCATGTTGCGCAGATAAACCCCATTGAAATGCAAAAGCTTATCGCGATCAAACACCCCGCCCGATGGCCGAATCCGATTCAGGTCAAAGCGCTCGATCAACTCTGCAAGGGTCATAAACTCAGTTTTATCATCGTATGACCAGCCGATCAGGGCCAAATAATTGACAATGGCTTCGGGCACAAAGCCTAAATCGATATACTCGGTGACCGAGGTATCGCCGTGGCGTTTGGAAAGCTTCTTACCATCGCTGCCCAAGACTTGCGGCACATGCACCCAAACAGGTTGCTCCCAACCGAAGGCCTCGTAAATTTGATGATGAATTGGCCAAGTTGGAATCCACTCATCAGCCCGCAGCACATGGGTGATCCCCATCAAGTGATCATCGACCATGGCAGCGAGGGCATAAGTTGGGAAGCCATCGGTTTTCAACAACACTGGGTCGGGCATTTTCAAGGCAGCATTATCAAAGACAATTTCGCCGCGCACAAGGTCTTGCACCACCGTTTTACCCGTGGTTTTCAGGCTTAGCCGCACGTTATAATCAGCGCCTGCGGCTTCCCGAGCAGCATCGTCGATGCCTGGCAAATTGCGAAACACCAAGAGCTTTGGCTCGCCGCGAGCTTCACGTTCGGCGTTGATCGCCGCAATTTCGTCGGCAGTAGCATACGAACGATAGGCCACACCTTTATCGATCAAGGCTTGGGCGTGAGCTTGGTAAATTTCCAAGCGTTCCGATTGTTTATAGGGTGCGTGAGGACCGCCAACAATTGGACCTTCATCCCACATTAGGCCGATCGCTTGCAACGAACTGGTTAATTGCTCTTCTGCCCCTTCAACAAAGCGCTTGCGATCGGTATCTTCAATCCGTAATAAAAATTGGCCGCCAGTGTGGCGAGCCCACAACCAGCTAAATAACACGGTACGTAAACTACCGATATGCAGATAGCCCGTCGGACTTGGCGCAAAGCGCGTGCGGGCTGGTGTTGGACGATCCGACATAATACCTCCTTGCGTCGCGATTATACCATAGCCATTGCTGGCGGTGATATTGGCGCGGAACCCTTCTCGCTTTAAACAGCTACGCCACGTTGACAAGTAGCAACTCGTGAACGTGGCGCAACCTTGACCATGGAGCAAAATTTAGCCAACCGCCTCGGCAATTTCATCGAAGGTAAATGGAGAACCGGCGCGGCGAGCTTCATCATTTAACATTGGCTCTAAGATCCGTTGCAAGGCCATCACGTGCGAGCATGTATTCCAGTGGGCGAAAAATTCACAATCGCAATGCCATTCGCCGCTTGCCAACAACTGGACTTGATGATTGTTGCCACCACGGAAGGTAGCGCTAAACTGTTGAATTGCAATTCGTTCAGGTTCTTGGGCGTACCGTTTGGCTTTGTCGATCTTGCTAATCATATCGGAGTACATTGGACGATCCTCCATTATATAGCGAAAAACGCCGTGAGCCGTTCCCACGCCGTAGCGTTGGCACAAAAAACGACACAGGCTGATGCCTCTGCCGTGCTATCGTTAACCCAATTGTCGAATCCAATTCGCATGTGGGTGGGCCTTTCCGTTACAGGAGCCTCTTGCTGTGTATTATAACAGTGCCTGAGAGTGCGTCAAGGAACATTTGGTGAATCTTTGTGAGCATTTGGTTAGCAATTTACCACCAGATGGGCTATCTAAAACGAGGCTAAATTTTTGAGACCAAGCCCGAACCCTTATGCTATAATTCACCCATAAGAATGCCAACAAACAGATGCTTTTATGGAGGAAATCGATGCCTATTCGGCGCTGGACACGTCCGCTAGCGGGCGTTTTATTGGCAAGCAGCTTGGTTGCTTGCGGTGGTACTGCTGATGACAACGTGGGGGTGTTTAAAGGTGTCCCCGATGTGGTTGTTGCTGGCTCAGTAAGCAATGATTTGACAATTGACAGTGCCGAAGGTGGTACTTTGGCGTTTGCCAAAACCGAGTTAACCGCTGGTACGGGCGAAATCAAAGTAACCTTTAACAATAAGGGTGCTGTGCCGCATAACTGGGTTTTGGTTAGCCCAGGCGAAGAAGATAAAACCGTGACCGATGCTTCAACTGATGCAAACTTTGAAGCCAAAAATGCCTTGGCCCATACCCCAACAATCAATGGCGGTGAAAGCAACCAAGTGACATTTAATATCGCTGAAGCTGGAACCTACAGTTTTATTTGTACCTATCCTGGCCACTATGCTGGTGGCATGAAGGGTACATTTAAGGTTGTTGCTGCTGGTGGCGGGGCTGCACCTGCTGGCGGCGGGGCTGGCCTTACCGTTAATAGCGGCGATGCTGCTAACATGACCTTCGTCGAAACCGAATTGAGCGCCAATGCTGGCGAAGTCACGGTTAGTTTCAATAATGCTGGTACGTTGCCCCACAACCTCGCGATTGTTAAGCCAGGCGAGGAGCAAAAGGCTGTTGATTCAGCTGTGGCTAACGCCCCTGATTTTATGCCAAGTGCCGATACAGTTCTTGGTACGACTAAAACCATCAATGGTGGTGAAACCGCCAGCGTGACTGCAAACCTAGAACCTGGCACCTATAGCTATATCTGTGCCTATCCTGGCCACTATGCTAGCGGCATGAAGGGTACACTCACTGTCAAATAAGCGCTTGAGCTTAATCGAAACCGCGCTGGATCAGGACGATTCAGCGCGGTTTTTTATTGGCGAAATATTGATTGATTTAGGCAAACCAATGGTTAGAATGCTGCGATTTGGATTTAGGTTTTGCCGGCAGTGAACTTGGGTACCGCCCGCGCCAATGATTGATTTGAATCGACATAATATCACGTAGAAATTGATACGCATCGCGAATTGGATGGACTTTTGAGCCAGCCACATCAACCCAATCAACCGGGATTTCAATCGTTTGATAGCCAAAAATATCGGCAATCACCAATAATTCGAGATCGAAGGCAAAACCATTGATCGTTTGGACTTGGGCAAGATGCTTGGCAACCGTGCGATGAAACAGTTTGAATCCACACTGGGTATCGTGAATCTTCAATTTTAGCCCATGTTCGACGATCAGTCGTAGCCCGGCACTCATCACACAGCGGCCTAAACTGCGTTGTTTGGTTTGGAGCAATTGCTTGGCGCGTGAACCAATCGCGATGTCATAACTACCTAACTCCAACAACGGCAGCATGTTATCCAGCTCGGTAATTGGTGTAGCGTTGTCAGCATCGGTGAATAAAATAAAATTACCTTTAGCGGCGATAATGCCTGCCCGAACCGCATGCCCTTTGCCATGGTTACGCGTGCTCTTGATGATAGTGAGGTTGGGGTAGCGCTGAGCTTCAACTAAACTGAGCGTTTGATCGCTGGAGCCATCATCGCTGACGATTAATTCCCACGAGCGACCTAGGCTATTCAAGTAGTCGATGATTGTATTGATCGTTGGAATGATGCGTTTTTGTTCGTTGAAACAGGGGATAATCACTGAAAGTTCGGGGACTTGCCCGCTGGCTGTTTGGACGTTGGTTGGCGTTGGCTGAAGCATTGTGGCAATCCCGTCAATAGTTAAATGTCGAATGCTGGCAGCATAGATCTGATAGCCCTTGGATGATATGGTCTATCAGTCCGCCCTAGCATAGCCCGTTTTGCAAGCTCCTATAATGATTCGTAGCGTTTTGCTTGGGCAACTAGGGGATGACTTTGCGCTAGCCTGTGGGTGAGGCTTGTTGGTATGGAGTTTAGGTTGGGGAATTTAAAACCCATCCAATCAAGGTGCTGACTGGATGGGCTATTTTTGCTTAAACTGTGCGGCTAGCTTGCTGACCAAGGATTTCGGTTTCGTTCCATGGGCGCATAGTGCCACCTGGAATATGGCCACAAATGCCGCCTTTGATCACTTGGCCAGGCACTTCATGACCCAATAAGCTTTCGATCAATTTGGCACATGAAACCAATTTTGGAATATTGAGGCCCGTGTCGATGCCCATTTCGTGGAGCATATGCACGGTGTCTTCGGTGCAGATATTGCCTGGTGCACCTGGCGCAAAGGGACAACCACCAATCCCGCCGATGCTGGCATCGATTCGATCAATCCCAACTTCGAGTGCCGCCAGAACGTTGGCCAACCCAGCGCCACGGGCGCTATGCGGGTGTAAGCGTAAGGGTGCGTGGGGAAAGCGCTCACGCAATGCTCGCACAACCGCTTGGACTAAGCGCGGGTGAGCCATGCCAGTAGTATCGCCAAGCGTAATTTGGCTAGCTCCGAGCGCCAAGAGCCGTTCAGTCATGGTCACAACCCGCTCGATCGGCACATCGTTTTCAAAAGGGCAGCCAAAGACCACCGAGAGCACCGCCTCAAATTCGATTGAAGCTTCTTTGAGCGCTAAGGCGATATCGGCAGCAGCAGCCAGCGATTCGTTGATGCTCATGCGCACATTGCTTTGATTATGGCTTTCGGAAGCGCTCAAAAAGACCTGCACCGAATCGGCGCGGGCTTCGATTGCCCGTTGAGCACCACGTAAATTGGGCGCAATCGCGCTATAAATCACATCGGGGCGGCGCTCGATCCGCGCGAAAACCTCGGCGGTATCGGCCATTTGGGGCACATAGCGCGGGTTGACGAACGAACCAACTTCAATTTGGCGCAAGCCAGAATTATTGAGGGCATTGATTAACAGGATTTTTTGCTCAGTGGTGAGGATACGATCCTCATTTTGCAAGCCATCGCGGGGGCCAACTTCGCGGATGCTGACAGTGCTGGGCAGGTTGGTTAAGGGAATCATCATCGACTCCTTCGATATGTGTTAGCGGGCGTTGGAGTGCAACACCCGCTGAACACGAGCGCTAATCGCCATTGATTAGCGTTTTGGATAAATAACAATTTTTCGATGCTCACCTTCGCCAGCACTTTCGGTATAGACTGACGGATCGTCGCGCAGCGCCATATGAATGATGCGGCGCTCGAATGAACTCATTGGCTCAAGTGGCATTGGGCGGCCTGATTGGCGTACCCGTTCAGCCATACGCAGTGCCAAGCCCTCAAGCGAATCTTGGCGACGTTGGCGATATTGGCCAATATCGATCACAACTTGCGACCAGCGCCCAGTTTGGCGATGAATCAAGACATTCAGCAGATATTGCAATGAGCGCAAGGTTTCGCCACGGCGGCCAATCATCAGACCGGTGGTTTCTTCATCGACACCCTCGATATGCAAGGTTAGCGTATCTTCTTCATCATCGGAGCCTTTAGCCTTCTGTACAACTGGCGTTACAAAGGCATCGATGTTCATGCGGGTGAGCAACGCCTCGAGCAACTGGCGAGCGAGCGCCACAGTTTGCTCATCGGTGCTGGCTACACGGCGGCGACGACGTTTGGGTTGCTCCTCATCGTCCTCATCGCCATACTCAGCGAGCAACTCATCCTCATCATCATCGACGCTGACGCGGACAAGGGCTGAATCAGCGGTTTGCGCTAAAACCTCGATCAGAGCTTCATCTTCATCTTTGCCGAGTTGGGCGAGGGCTTGAGCCACGGCCTCGGCCACGCTTGCTGCGCGTACTTCAACTTTTTGCAACGCCATGTCCTACACGTTCCTCCGAATTATAAGCCGAGACTAGCGCCGTTTTTTCGGCTTGCCAAGCTGCGCCTTAACATCTTCAATTGCTTGTTCGGCTGCGATGTCGCTGCTACCACTATCGGCGGTAGCTCCTGCGGCGCTGACATCAACAACTGGTTCTAATTTCCCAAGCGCGGCCCAAAAATCGCGGCGCTGGGGCTGATCACTGGGAGTTTCTGGTTCTTCAATCGTGATTGTAGCCGATTCTGGCAATGGTTGGTGCAAGAAACCAGTTTTTTCGGGCAAAAATGGCAAATATTTGGATAACAAGCCAAAGCCCGAGGTGAAATATTGTTGCACCAATTGAATCAACGACCCCGTGACCGAGTAAAGGGTGGCCCCTGCTGGGAATTGGAAATAGATAAAGCCAAAAATAAATGGCATAAACATCATCACTTTGTTCATTGAGGCTTGCTGTGGGTCGGGGTTGCGTTGCATTGCCATCAAGGTTGTGATGAATTGGAGCGCGATCGCCAAAATTGGTAAGATAAAGTAGGGGTCGTGGGCACTGTTGACCGTCACGCCATTTTCAATCAAAGGCGTTAAGCGGGGCAACCACAAAAACTGCACTTGTTCAGCGGTTGCGGGAACTGAAGTACCAAATAATTGAATCGCTTGCCAAACCCCAAACAAAATTGGCAACGAAATCAAGAGCGGTAAACAACCACCAACTGGGTTGGCCCCATGCTCACGATAAAGCTTCATGGTTTCTTGGGTGAGTTTTTCGCGATCTTTGCTATATTTACGTTGCAATTCACGCAATTTTGGCTGAATCACCATAATTTTGCGTTGCGAACGTAATTGCTTCAGCGTGAGCGGTAACATGCCCAAACGAACTAAAATCGTAAAGGCGATAATTGCCCACCCCAAGTTGCCAAACAGATGGAACAGCCATTCGAGAAATGGTAAAAAGATTGGACCAAGAAAATTCATAGCCGTGTATTCCTACGTTGTTATAGCAAAAAACCCTGTGCCAAACTATGGAACAGGGTCTTCACCACCCTGTGCCCATGGATGGCAACGGGCGATCCGTTTCAGTGTCAACCATGTACCTTTGAATGCCCCATATTTCGCGATAGCTTGATAGCCATAGTGGGAACAGGTTGGCGTATAGATACAACTTGGTGGTGTATATCGCGAAAAACGCTGGTACAAGCGAATTAGTGCCAATAAGATCTTACCCATGGCGATCTTCCTGTGATGGTTGTTCACGATCATGCCATAGCTGCGCTTGTTGCAGTAAACGCGAAACGGCCTGCTGAATCTGCTCCCAGGCCGCTGTGCGAAATCCCGCTCGTACAATAAATATCACATCCCAACCTGGGCGAATTTGATCGTAGACCAAACGCGTTGCTTCGCGCACTTGACGTTTGTAGCGATTGCGTTCGACGGCTGTGCCCAGCGACTTACGAACGACAATCCCACAACGAACGCGATTGGCTCGCGCTGGTGCGACGCTCAAGACCAAGAGTGGATTTGACCATGTACGACCGCCTTCGCGAACGCGGCGAAAATCGCGTGGCGAGCGAAGGCGCTGTGAACGTTGCATTGTTTAGCGATGACCGCCTGGGCCTGCTGGTCGGCGTTTGTCGCTAACAGTTAACTTCCAGCGGCCACGTTGACGACGTGCTTTCAAAACGGCGCGGCCTGTGCGAGTTTGCATGCGCTCCAAGAAACCGTGAACACGGCGGCGCTTGATGCGTTTTGGTTGCCAAGTTCGTTTTGGCATTGTGCGAATCCTCCGGTGTCAGACGAAACAAAAGCGCGTGCTCGCGCTTCTGTATAGATAAGACAAAATTGATAGCACGCCGCCATGGACGCGCTGTAGCTTATCTATTATAGCCTGACCGTCTAAACCATGTCAAATTGTATCATTCTATGCCTAACAATTAATTGTTGCTGAATAGCTAGGTCTGCGATTTGCTGAATCAGGTAGAATAGCGATGAATTGATTTTGTAACGTAATCGGAGTGCAATGATGCAAGTTCCGCTAACCCAACTAAGCGATCATATCGCCATGATCGATAATGGCCTGCTAACAACCGATGGTTTTGGGGCAACCTATGTGATACAAGGCGATCAGGTTGCCTTGATCGAAACTGGTACATCATTAACTGCTGAAGCCACTTTGGCTGGTTTGCAACAATTAGGCATTGCGCCCGAAGCCGTTGAACACATCCTTTTAACCCATGTGCATATGGATCACAGCGGTGGGGCGGGGATTTTGGCGCAACATCTGCCTAATGCCAAGGTTTATTTGCATTCAATGACCGCTGAGCATTTGGTCGAGCCAAGCCGTTTAATGCGCAGCGTCGAACGGGCGGTTGGTCAGATGTGGCATGTCTATGGCACGATGCTGCCGATTGCTGCCGAACGCATGCTTGCCGCCGAGAATCTAAACCTGAATCTTGGTAAAGGGATTGTGTTGCAAGCAGTGCCAACGCCTGGCCACTCGCCCGATCATTTGGCATTTTGGGAAGCACACTCGGGCACAATGTGGGCTGGTGATTCAATTGGTATCTTGATGAGCACGTTTAATCTGAATATGCCAGTTACTCCGCCGCCAGCCTTTAATTTGGCCGATCAACTGCAAGCCTTCCAAACCTTGGCGCAGTATCCAATTCGCCAATTGTTGCCGTCGCACTTTGGCCCAACTGTGGCTGCCCCATCCTTGGCACTTGAAGAAATGCACCAACGCTTGGTCAACATTGTGCGCGATGTGCGTGATCATCTACATCTTACAGAATTGCCAGTTGAGGCGATTGTTGAACGAGCACTACCAACCAACGAGCCAGTTTCGCCAGCGCTAAATTTGGTGTTATGGGGCAATTTATCGATGAGCGTGCGCGGCTTGAAACTGTTTTTCGAGCGTAACCCGCAAGCTGTTGAATTAATTTAAGTGCTGAAACGCAGGATCAGCCTGATCCTGCGTTTTTGATTAATCGTTCAAGCTCAAAATCGTATTGGAAATTTGTTCGCCCAAATCGCGGCGGCGCTCTAGGAGTTGGGTCGTGAGGTCGGGCTGGGTCAAACGGAGCCATGAAGCGGCGGTGGCTTCACGCACTGCACGCCAGCGTTCGCTCCAGCGTAGGGCAATAAAACCAAATAATGGAGCTAACACAAGCACAATCATGCCAGCTTGCCAGGTTGTCAATAACCCGATGATCAGGCTGCTAATAATCCAGCCAATTGGTTGCAGCACGATGCCTGCGATCAATTTAATTGTGCTCAATACCTCTAGCTCTTTGGTCATGCGGGTCGCAATAATGCCGCTCAGCCGATACATCGGGTAACTAAGCACAATGCCGCACGCTGCTGGAATAAAGGCGAGGGCTGTCCACAGAAATTTGCGCCAAAAGCGCCAGCGCGTGGCCAAGGGCAATTGCGGCGACCATGGATCGGCGATGCCCAGAAGCCGTAAAGTACGGGCATAGCGTTGCGCTTTGGCGGCGAGCGTCGCCAATTGCACCCGTTCGGTAGGGGTGAGCGAAGTATAGGCTTCGCGTCCACTGGGGCGTTTGCGGCGCAACCGATCGACTGTCCAGCCAACCATCACTGGCAGACCTCGCAATAATTCAGCATTGCCAGCCTGAAACACCACGCCGCCCAAATGCTCGGCCATGCGGCTGGTCAAACTGGCAACAGCCTGTTCGCGTTCGGCCTCGGCATGCTGAAATTCGGCTACATTGATTGGTTTGCCAACTAATAAGAGCACCGAAGACCGAAAAATATGCTTATCTTCATACCATAAGCCAATTGGTACGATGTTGAGATCAAGTTGCCAATTATGCTCGGCCTCGGCTCCGAGCGCAATCCTCGCTGCGCCTGAGCGTAGTGGCAATAAATAAGCCTCAGAGTGTGATGTGCCTTCGGGAAACAAGGCTAAATGATGTTGATCAGCTAAAAGTTGACGACAACGAGCAAAGGTTTGCTCATTTTGATCGCGGGTATTCGAGCCTTCAGCGGCATCACGTTGGCGATAGATCGGCAATGCACCAAAGTTTTGCATCATCCAACGGCCAATTGGGTTGTTGAAAAAAGTGTTTTTGGCCAAAAATGCTACAGGCTGACCAAGAATTAACATCAATAAGAGCGGGTCGAGCAAGCCATTGGGGTGATTGAGCACAAACATCACCCGCCCACGAGGCAACTGCTCCAAGCCTTCGACGGCGATCCGAGGGTAGTACAAACGTAAGAGCCGAAACACCAGCCAACGTACAAAACGCCCCATGAAAATACCCCCAATTTCTGTGATACGATAGCTGCAAAGGAGGCAGTTATGAATACCACCGAACTACGCGAATTGCTTGCTAGTTTGCCCCCAGCCCTGCTGCAAGCGCTTGAAAGTGGTGATGTACTGGCGGTTGAAGCCGCCTTCGCTGCACTATCAGCTGAGCAGCAAAGCTTGGTTGCCCAGCAACTTGAGCAGTTTCAGCAACTCCAGGTTGAGCAAGCGCTAGACCGCTACGCTGAAGCCCCAACCCTTGAGCAATTGATCGAACAACTACCCGCTGATTTGCGCGAAGCAGTGCTAAATAATGATCAAGCCCAAATTCAGGCCTTGTATGATCGGCTCGAACGCCATGAACAAGACCAACTCGGTGAGTTATTGCTCAGCATTCAAATGCTGGTAGTGCAACAGAGTGATGCTGGCGGCGGAATGGATCTCGAAGATTTTGCAAGTTTGCTTGATGCTATTGTAGCAGCAACTGACGATCCTGCGCTACCACGCGCCGAATTACGCCTGACCTTGGCAGACCTTGAGAGCCTTGGTTGGCAACTCAGCGCGGCAGTTGAGCAGATTTGGGCTGGCGAACGTGATCCTCAACGTTTATTGAATGGCCTTGATGATCGTGATCGTGATTTGATTAACTATATTCTCGCGACGCTCAAGCATTAATATACTCAACATAACCAACAGTTGATTGTACCCAAAGATACATTGGCTGTTGTAGCCGAGGGCTTGCTTGAACTGTAAGAATGCCTTGCGGCGCTGACCTATTGCTAATATCCAAGATCTTTATATAATGATGGTCAATCCAACACCCATACTCTGGAGGAATCCGTATGAGTTCAAAGTACAGCGTGGAGTTTCAACGCCTGATCGATCAAGCCACTTCGGACGAAGCCTTCCGCCAAGAACTGTTGGATAGTAGCAATATTGCCGAAACTCTCAAAAACCATGGTTTTAACTTAACCGATGATGAATTGCAACAGGTCGAAGCCTCTGCAACCAATTTCCAAGGCTCAGGAACCGCAGCTAAAGTTGGTTGGTTTAGCTAATTTACAATTCGGCCATAATATATAAATAATATTATGGCCGAGAATAAAACCTTATGGGCTTAATTGATATTACAAGTAGTAAAAATATTGAAATACAAACAGATTCTGTAAGAAAGTCTGTTTTTTTTAATACCATTATTAATGTTGTTATTTATATTCATTTATTTTTTATAGGATTAGTTTTCCTATCATCAATTGTTGAACAAACTCTGAGATTCATGCCAATACTTATATTGGCAATTGATATGAGTTATTTTTTATTTATTAAATATGTAAGCAAAAAAATCGATAATAATAAACCATATATTATATTTTGTGCATACTCAAATCTGATGTTTATGGCAATGGCAGCGACAGAAAGTGATAATTCTGTTAATTTATTTATGTATATGTGCAGTATCTGTATTATGCTATTTACCTTTTTAGTGAATTATAAATCAGCACTTATAGCCTTTTTTGTTAATATGTCAATCATTTTCTACTTAATATATCAACCAAATTTCCTTTGGATTGGTGATCTATTACCAATATTAAGCTTTTTTGTAGTAATTACTGCAATTGCTTGGCTCTATCAACGGACACTTGATAATTCGATGATCTCGCTGCAAGAGGCTCGTCAGCAATTGATGCAAGATACCCTGATTCGCCAAGAGTTGGCGATTGCCCGCAATTTACAGCAAGAACTTTACCCCAAACCCCAACACTACAGCGAATGCCTCGATATTGGCGCTTCGGTGCAGCCAGCGCTCGAAACTAGCGGCGATTTGTATGATCTGATTCGTTTGAACGACGATGAAATCGCCATTATCGTGGGCGATGCAACTGGCAAGAGTGTGGCGGCGGCGATGGTGATGGCGATGACCCGCTCGATTATTCGTAGCGAGGCCCGTCGTTCGCGCAACCCAGGCCATGTTTTGCGCCATGTCAACGCAATTTTGCACGCCGACGATGCGGTTAATCAGATGATGACGGTCTGGTATGGGGTGCTGAATTTGCGCCATCATCAATTACGCTTTGCCAATGCTGGCCACCCCTTCCCGCTGCTGCGCCGCAATGGGGTTGTGCAAGAGCTAGAGGCCTTTGGCACACCATTACGCTCGATTCGCAATTTCCCCTATGCTGAGCAAACCATCCAATTACAAGCCAATGATCGTTTGGTGGTCTATACCGATGGCGTGATTGAAACCATGAACGAGCAGCGCGAGTTGTATAGTTTTGATCGTTGGTGCGCCGCTGTACGCGATATTGAAGCTGAAAATACGGCTGGCCTGATCGATGCCTATTGTGCGGCGGTTGATGATTTTCGGGGAGCTGCCCGTCAAGCTGATGACCTGACTTTGGTGGTCGTCGATATTATCAAAGATCCTAGCGAAGTGGTAACCCTTCCCGTTGCCGATACCACGGCTGTTGTTGTAACCGCTGATCAATAATTTGCAGATCTGGCCGAATTCCTAATACCTTTTGCACATACCATGCACTAAATGTTGTTTGATCGTTGTTGCTGAGCAATTGACCATTGCGTGGTTGTTGCTGCAATAATACGATTGCTTGATCGCGGCTTTGGGTTTGGTTGCGCAGCGAAAATTGCCAACCAAAGGGGACTGCGATCAAAATCAAGGCTGGCGTTAGCCAAATCCAACGGGCGATTTGGCGATGCTGTGCCAGCCCCACAACCCCTATTCCTAGCAACCAACCAGCCAACAAATGAATCGGCAAGAGATAGACTTGAGCGTCAGCGCCGCCATAACTGATCGCCCAAAGCAGCGTAACTCCGGCCCAACCAACTAACATCCAGCGCTGAGCAGCCATGATTTTTGTCCAACCAAAACCAATCAGCCCTGGCCCAACGAACCACCAATAGCTGGCCAGCAAATCGCGACAAGCTAAAATGAGCCGTTGAATTTGCTCGCTCAAGGGTACGGCTCCAACCAAATAACGATATTCGCTGGCGCTGATATGGGCAATTGCTCCCTCAAAACTGCGCCAATCGCCCCAACTTATTTGTGGAACTGCGCTGCCACGCCATGGCAACACCAAATAGCAACTGAAACCAAGCTCAACCATCAACCAAAACAGCCCAATTTGCTGCCACTTAATCGCCCATTTGGCTTTGAACCAAAACAAGCCGAATCCTACCAGCCATGCGGCTACTGGTAGTTGCACGCCTATGCCCAAACCTAAAATCAAGCCAAGTGCTGCCAACGTGCTGGTTTGTTGCCAACGCTGCCAGCGCAAACTGAGCCAAAGCAGTAAGGCTTGAAACAAATTTGCCAAGGCATACACTTCAACCACCAGCGCTTGTTGCCAAATTCGTTGACTTAGCCCAACGCCTAAGCCAGCAGCCACCATGGCGCTCCAACGGATTTTGGTTGGTTGCTCGCTGGCGCTTAATCCGACGCTGGCGGCGATGATGCCTGCGCTCAAGGCACTCGCGATGATGCTCAACCAAGCTAAACGTTGGGCTGGCTCGCCGCCAAACCAGTGAAGCGCAACTTGCCCAATCAGCAAATAGGTTGGCATGCCTGGCGGATGCGGCACTGCGCCAAACCAGAGTGCTGTCGCCAACTCGCCACTATCGCTGCTGCCATAGGCTGTGCTGATGGTCGGGCTGCTCATCAAGTAATAGATTGGCAATAGGAACCCAACGATCAGCCAAGGAATCAATCGATCCATCCATTGGCTGGTTGGCTGCGTGATATAGTGTGACGATTGTTTTGCAGTTTGAGGATTCATCGATCTATGCTTCCTGTTGTGATTGGGCTGCTTTTGGGGCTAGCCTCATTGATTTTATTGGTGCGTGATGCCTTGTTGCTCAACAAAATTCCTAAGATTGAGCCACGCCCAAGCCCTGAACCTGTGCCCAGCGTCGCTGTGTTGGTGCCAGCCCGCAATGAAGCGCACAATATTGGCTATGTGTTGCGTGGCATGGCTCAGCAAACCCGTAGCGATTGGCAACTAACCATTCTTGATGATCATTCAACTGATGCCACGGCTGCGATTGTAGCCGATGTTGCAGCGCAGGATCAACGGGTACATTTGCTGCAAGGCCAAGCATTGCCCGCTGGCTGGACAGGTAAGTGCTGGGCATGTTGGCAATTGGCCGAGGCCAGCACTAGCGAATGGTTGCTGTTTCTTGATGCTGATACCAAGCCGCAACCTGAGATGTTGCACCAAGCCCTAGCCTATGCTGAGGCCGAAAAACTCGATCTACTGACGTTTTTGCCCTTCTCCGAGCTGGGCAGTTTTTGGGAGCAAACCTTGCTGCCAGCCTTCTTTTCAATTATTCAGGCGGCCTATCCGGTCAGCAAAGTTAATACACCTGGTTCGGGCGTGGTGCTGGCGAATGGTCAGTTTATTTTGGTTCGGCGCAGTGCTTATCAACGGGCAGGCGGCCATGCGGCAGTGCGCGATCGAGTGCTTGAGGATGTTGAGTTAGCGCAGGCGATTGTGCGGGCGGGGGGGGTGATGCGGGCGGTGTATGCTGGCGAATTGTTGCGTGTTCGGATGTACACCAAGGGCAGCGAAGTGCGTGAGGGCTTGGTCAAAAATGCGATTGCTGGCTTGCGTAATGGTGGCGTGCGTTCATCGTGGGCGGGTTTGCGCCAGATTTTGGTTGGGGTTGTGCCGTTCGGGTTGGGCTTGCTCAGCTTGTGGGCTTGGCTGCGACGCTGGACATTCTGGCCAAAACTCTTGTTGAGCGCGATGGCGGCGCTGCTCAATGGCTTTGCTTTTTGGAGCTGGGGCCGTTTTATGCAGCAATTATATGGCTTATCGCGCCGTCACGCCCTGCTTTTCCCGTTGGGGATTGTCTGCTATATGCTGCTGGCGGCTGAAGCGGCTTGGCGGATCTGGTCGGGGCGCGGGGTGACGTGGAAAGGCCGCACCTACAAAGAGTAATCACGCTAAAACTAATTGCTTGACGACATGTTCCCAGCGAATGTTGGCGACCATCGCTGGCCCGTTGCTGCCAAGTTGGGCCGCTAAATCGGCAGAGGCCCACAATGTGTCGAGGTGGGCGGCCATGGCTCGCGCTTCGGCTGGGGCAACAAAGCCAGTTTTGCCATCGTGAATAAATTCTAAAACTGTGCCCGAATCTTGGGCGGTCAGCACTGGCTTGGCCGCCTCAAGCGCTTCGATCGTGGCAAAGCCAAAATCCTCGTCGATCGGGGCATAGAACACGGCGCGGGCATCGGCATATAAATCAATCAGCGTTTGATCATCCATCCAGCCGCGAAACTCAACCCGTGCTTCAATCCCAAGTTGCTTGGCGAGTGCTTGCAGTTCTGCCAAAGCTGGGCCACGCCCGCCGATAATCGCCTTGACTGGTTGTTCGGTATGGGTCAGGGCGTGCAGCAATAAATCGAGCCGTTTGGCGGGATCAAGCCGCGAAATGCTGAGAATATATGGTTCGTAGCGGCCTTGACGTAAGCGCCCACTATAAATTGAGGGTGGATAAAGCGGTGTGCTGGCGAGGCCATTGAAGCGTTGCAAGCGTTGACTGACAATCTTGGAGATGCTAAAACGGCGTTTGGCTTCGACTAAGGCCTGTTGATCGAGCCGTGTCAGGCTGCGAGCGAGGTGATCATCGTCTGGTTGACTGCCCCAATCGCTCCAGTTTGTGCCGCGCCAATCGTAGAGTTGTCGATGTTGATGCACCAACCAAACGACTTTTTTGGGGTGAGCCACTGCATACGAGGGGAATTTAGTACAGATTACTTGATCGACAGGTCGATCTTCGACTTGGCTGAGATCGAGCATGCGCCAAGCCAAAGCGCTATTGAGCAACTCG
The DNA here is from genome assembly GCA_020161265.1 of Chloroflexota bacterium. Classification (NCBI taxonomy): domain Bacteria; kingdom Bacillati; phylum Chloroflexota; species Chloroflexota bacterium. The sequence continues at coordinate 467,552 of JAIUOC010000003.1, forward strand.
CGATGCGGTGTCCGAGTAAAGGGCAAGGCGACTAAATCGGCTTCATGGCCCGCCTTGCGCAGGGCTTGCAGTAGGCCTTCGGCCAACAATTCGGCTCCACCACGGGCAAAAGGCACTTGGGCTGTACAAACAAGAATCCGTTTCATTGGCTCTCAGGGCTAAGCAATCAGCCGCCATTATACTTTAGATTTGCTGGAGTGCCGCTTGAACCCGTAAGGCTAGCTGGGTCAGAATAATCGAGGTTGCGCCCCAAATTTTATGCTCACCATAGGGGTAATGCGGCACTTGCAGGGTCATGCCACGAATAATCCGTTCTTCAGTTTGCACGGCATCGGCGGCCCAAAGCTGCTGCAAGGGCAAATGCACCACATCGGCAACCTCATGCGGATTGGGGGCTAAATCAGGCGCATGATCAAGCCAAGCGACAATTGGCGTGATTAAAAAATTGCTGACTGGTACATACAATTCGCTCAAACGCCCGATGATTGTAGGTTGATGGGTTTGCAAGCCAACCTCTTCGTGGGCTTCGCGCAGCGCGGCGGCCTCAGGGCTGGCATCAGTTGGGTCGATCGAGCCACCAGGTAAGGAGATTTCGCCAGTGTGGCTGCGCAAATTGCCACTGCGCACGGTTAACGGTACAAACAACTGTCCAGCTTGCGGATACAGCAAAGCCAGCACTGCGCCATGGCGTGGTGTGATATGGGCTGGGGGCAATAAATCGCGACTGGGATTGCCGTTGCCGAGGATTGGTAAAAGCCGTGAACGAGCCTCGTTGTCGTGCTGCAAGTTGGCAAGTTGCGCTTGGAGAGCCGCCACGAACGCTAGATTTGGCATACATCTCATTCCACTAAACGAACAAAGACGTAGGTTGCTCCTACGTCTTTGTTATTATACCGTGAGTTGATCGAGTTAGATCAAAGCTTTTTCGGTGGCGATGTCGAAGATATGCATTTTTTCCATATCATAGACTGCGCGAATTGGCTGGCCTGGGCGGGCCGAGGTCCGTGGGTCGAAGCGTCCGATGATCGAGTGTTGGCCGCTTTGCAGGTAGGCGTAGATTTCGCTACCCATTGGTTCGGTCACATCGACGGTGGTTTCGACCACGGCATCGCCGTTAATCCCTGGTGGCAAGAGTGCTGCATCGTGGACATCTTCAGGGCGCACGCCAAGTTCAACTTCTTTGCCAACATGCGATTCGATATGAGCGCGGCGGCTGTTGGGAATTGGCACTGAGAAGCTGCCACCATCGAAGAACAAGCGGCCATCGCCCTTGGTTAAGGTGCCTTTGATGAAGTTCATCGAGGGCGAACCAATGAAGCCTGCCACAAATTTGTTGACTGGATGATCGTATAAGGTTTGTGGGCTATCAAGTTGTTGCATGAGACCATCACGCATCACCGCAATCCGCGAACCCATCGTCATCGCTTCGGTTTGGTCGTGAGTCACATAGATAAAGGTGGTTTTGAGGCGTTGATGCAATTTGCTAATTTCAGCCCGTGTTTGCACCCGCAACTTGGCATCCAAGTTCGAGAGTGGTTCGTCCATCAAGAAGACGGCTGGGTCGCGCACGATTGCTCGGCCCAAGGCCACCCGTTGACGTTGACCGCCCGAAAGTTGGCGGGGCTTGCGATCAAGCAAGTGACCAATCGCCATCATTTCGGCGGCTTCTTCAACGCGGCGCTTGATTTCAGGTTTTGGCACTTTGCGCAGTTTCAAGCCGAAAGCCATGTTATCAAACACCGTCATGTGAGGATACAAGGCATAGCTTTGGAACACCATGGCGATATCACGATCTTTGGGCGCAACGTTATTGACCACGCGATCCCCGATCATAATTTGGCCGCCAGTAATTTCTTCGAGGCCAGCCAAACAGCGCAATGCTGTCGATTTACCACAGCCTGAAGGTCCAACCAAGACCAAAAATTCTTGATCAGGAATATCGATGTTGAGATCTTTGAGAACGTGCACATCACCAAAGATTTTATCAACGTGATCAAACGTAATTGAAGCCATCGAGATCCTCCTTGAAACCTAATGAACCAATCACCAAGCTTGGGTTGAGCCATGTACGGTGAGCAATGGCGCTCCCATCAAGCTGTTGTAGGAGTTTTCGCACCAAGGTATGTGCCCAAAGTTCGGTTGGCCAGCGAAAGCCCGAGATGCCGCGTTGGGTATTGCTATGGCTAACGATCAGTGGTACTTTGGCATGATCGACCATTACCACTCCGGTTGCCAGTTGATTGCCACAGACGATCAAGCCGTCGTAGTCGTTTTCACTGGCGGCAAGTGCTGCGTAGGCGGCAACCCCATCGTGAAAACGATTGTCGGCTGGCTCGACAACCAACGCTGGATCAAAGGCGATGCCTGTGCGGCGTAAAGCGCGTCGATAACCCAGATACCAACGGGCCGAGCCTGGAATGCTGCGCGGTAGCGTAATCAGGCCGAGCCGTTGCATCCCCGCATGGGTCAAGGTTTCAACCGCGCGTTGTGCAGCAAAGGCTGCATCACACAAAACGGCTGGTTGATCAAACGGGGGGGCTAGTGCCCAAATTTGGGGCAATTGTGGGTCGAGTGCTGTGCCAAAACTAATCCAACCATCGGCCAAATCGCCACGGGCTTGGCTATCGGCAGGTTGTAGTAAGAGACTATAGCCTGCGCTAGTGGCGGCATTGGTTGCTTCGAGCAACCACGTGGCCAAATCAAGTTCACATAATAGATTAGCTTGGGGTAACAACACGCCAATGGTTAAGGTGCGTTGACGTTGGAGATTACGGCCTTGACGATGGGGTTGATAGCCGAGTTTGGCAACTGCGGCTAGCACTTTGTTGCGCGTGGCTTCGCTGACCGGCATGCTGTCGTTCAAGACATACGACACCGTGGCAACTGAAACCTCTGCTAATTGCGCAACATCCTTGATCGTTGCCATCGTTAGCCTCATCTATTTAAACGTTTAAATAGAGTATACTGCACTTATTTCAACTTGACAAGTTGCGATTAAAAGGGGGTTCTATGGCGCTTGGGCAACAACTGGTGCATCCCGATTGTTTGGCGTTTGTCGCGGTGGTTGAGGAATTATTAGCGCGTCGTCAACAAGGCCTCGTGCCCCAAAACCGCTGGCAACTCGCTGATGATCCGTGGGGGCCACGCGCTTGGAATCGTACTGAGCTGGAAGATATGGTTTATAGCAGCTACAAGCAGATGCGCAAAGGCCGCATTACCCGCCCGCCACGCCGCGAGGTGGTGATGGATATTGCCGATTATCTGAATTGCACAATCGAGGAGCGCAACCGCTTGTTGATTGCCGCTGATGGCTCGCCGATAATGCCCTATTTGACTGGCGCAGCACTCACGCCAATTCTTGAGATTACGATTGAAATTGTGCAACAACTGAGCATGCCCGCATTTGTAATCAATCGCGATTGGCAGATGCACTATTTCAACGAGCATTTACTGAATTTGTTTGGGGTTACGCCCGAAATGTTGGCGGCGATTGATCCAACTCAGTTGAATGTGCTAGGCCTGTTGTGTAACCCCGATTTGCCCTTATACCCACAGCTGATTCAAAATCGTGCTTCATGGCAATTTATGGTGCGCAAAACAATTTATGGCTTTAAACAGGCCAACGTGTTATGCCAATATGAGCCATGGTATCAACAATTGGTCGCTGAGTTGTTGCAACTGCCTGAATTTGCCAGCCAATGGCCAATTGTTAGCCTCGACAAGCCGCTGGTTACGCCGAATATGGGGCTTGAATCGCCAACAATTGTGTTAGAGGCGTTAATTCCGCATACCAAACCCATGCCCAAACGAGCTTGGCTGCGACCATTGTTGATGTCAGCGGGCTATTTTCAATTTGATTTTCCGCAAATTGTGGCTTTTTTGCCCGCCAACGCCGAGAGCCAAGCGATTTATGCAGAAATTGGCGTGCCGCTGGGGATTAATCATAGTAACTAACATACTCGCAAAGGACATTTTGTACCTTGTGGTTGGAATAGAATCCATTCAGATAACTCGCCGCGACCAATGTCGCCTAACAATTTTGAGGATGGATTGTAATGCCAACTAAAACGATTGTCCTGATTCATGGTCTGTTTGTGTCAAAACATTCTTGGCAGCCCTGGGTTGAATATTACCAAGCGAAGGGCTATACGGTGTTAACTCCAGCTTGGCCAGGCCGCGATCAAAGCATCGCCGAATTAAAGCAACGGGCCAATGATCCAGCCTTAGCTCAGCATACATTAAAAGAAAGCATCGATTATCATGTGAAATTTATTCAGAGCTTGCCCGAAAAACCAATTGTGATTGGCCACTCGATGGGTGGCTTGATCACCCAAATTTTGGCTAATCGCCAGTTGATTAGCGCTGGCGTGGCGATCGATTCAGCTCCGCCGCAGGGCGTAATCAGCACCAAATGGTCGTTTATCAAATCAGCCTTGCCCATGCTGAATCCGTTTCGCTCAACTAGCAAGCCTTTTATGATGCCCTTTGAGCATTTTCAATATACCTTTGTCAATGGCATGCCTTTAGCTGAGCAACAGGCGATTTATCAAAGCCAAGTTGTGCCCGAATCGCTGCATAACTTGCGTCAATCGTTGACCAGTGTCAGTCGGGTGGATTTCAAGGCTGAGCATGCCCCGCTGCTGCTGATTGCTGGCGAAATTGACCATATTATTCCGGCTTCGCTGAATTACAGCAATTATCGCAAATACCGCAACAGCAAATCGCTGACCGATTTCAAGCAATTTGCTGGGCGCAATCACTACATTGTCGGCCAACCAAACTGGCAAGAAGTTGCTGAATATGCCTTGAATTGGATCGAAACCAAGGCATTGGCTAGTCAATCGGTTGCTCAATAATTGCGTAGCTGTTGCTCAACCGTGGCCTTGCCGCAACCAGGCCACGGTTTTTGGCGGCCAAATTCTGGCCGATGAATCAACATAAGCATGATGAATGGTGGTAAGCTAAGGGTTAATCAATCGAGATGAGGTTGCGATGATTGAACAACGACCCTTAGCCGAACTTGCCAACGATCGTCGTTTTCCGCCTGATCCCCAATTTGGCTTGGTGTATGCTGCCTTGCAGGCTGGCAACTCGCAAGGTTGCTATTGGCAGGCCAATACATGGAGCAGTTGCTGGGATCAAGCAAATAATGTGTTGTATTTGGCGAGCGATCGTCGGCTTGATCAGGCTGAATTTAACCAACACTGGCAGCAAACGGTGGTGCCAGCGATGCCTGCCCGCCAAGTGATCAAACTGCGCTTGCTTGGTAATTCTCAACTTGAATTAGATGATGTGCTCAAGCCCTATCAAGCCCAACCAAGCAGCAGCTACTTTTTTGCTGATCAAGGCCATGTAGTAAACCAACCGCACCTGCCCAGCCAATTTGAGCTTAAGCAGCTTGATGCTGAAGTATTGCAGCTGCCAAGTGCCCAGCCAATTCTCCAAGAAATTCGTTGGATGTGGCCAAGCCTTGAACGCTTTCTAACCAACGGTTTGGGCTTAGCAATTCAGGTCGAGCAAACGTTGGTGGCCTGGTGTACTGCTGAGTATGTTAGTTCGCAACGCTGTGGTTTAGGCATCGAAACCTTAGAAGCCTACCAACAACAAGGTTTGGGCTATGCTTTGGCAACCGCGATGATCGTGGCATGTCGCCAACGTGGTTTGCAAGTGCATTGGGAATGTTCGAGCAAAAATCTTGCTTCGTATCGTTTGGCGCAAAAACTCGGCTTGCAACCACAAGCAGGCTTAATCAACTATGGCTTGGTTTGGCTCTAGTTGGTTTGTTGCAAGGTTTGCAACACGCTAGACCATTCGGGGTAGCGATAAATTGGGTTGGCCACATGGTGATAGACAATCTGACCAGCCCGATTGATCGCTGCTGCACCGCCCAGCCGCCGCATTGAGCCAGCCCCATTCAACAACTCCATGCCGCCAACTAAGAGCTTGGCTTGGCGAATCAGCACCTGTGGCGAGAGCACTTGTAGCCATGAGCCTTCTACAATCTCAAAATAATCGTAAACCTGTAAACTTTGATCAACATAAATTGGGAAGGGAATGTTATACATCGAGCGAAAGCGCGAAACCAGCTCAACATTGCCCATCATCAGCACTACAATTTGCCAGCCAGCATCTTTGAAGGCTTGGTCGTAATCACGCAGATTTAACAAGGTTTGGCGGCAAATACCACAACCAATATTCCGCATAAAAAAGATTAAGATTGGCTTTTCCTGCCAAAGACTTTCAAAGCCAACCCGCTCACCTGTTTCATTCAACACCCATAAATCAGTCATTGGGTTGCTTGCTACTGCTGTCATCGTACCCATCCAATCGCGCTGTAAATTCACTATTGTAGGCTACGTGCGCTGGGCGGCATAAGGATGTATGTTTAGGCGGCGCGTTGCAGCGGCGGCTCCACATAAGTCAATACTTCATCCCAAGTTGGGTAACGATAGATTGGGTTGGCGACATGATGAAAGCTAATTTCGGCCTGCGGATTGAGCAGCACAATGCCCCCAAGGCGGCGAATTGATTCGGCGGTTAAATTGACTGATGAAGGAATGCCTTTGAATGCTAACAGCATCTGACGGGCTAAAACATGCGGGCCAGCAACTGTCCAAAGTGAGCCTTGGCCAATTTCAAAGGCCTCGTAGACTTGCTGTTTAGGGTCGGAAAAAACCGGAAATGGCAAGCGATTAAGCTGACGAAAGCCATGAGCCATTTTGGCATCGCCCATAATAATCACGGCAATTTCGCAGTGGGCATGGTGAAAGCGTTGTTGATATTCGCGCAAACGGTAGAGCTGTTGGCGACACAGGCCACAACCAACATGGCGCATTAACATTAACAAAAGTGAACGTTGTTGATAGCGTTGCAGCAAATCAACCGGATGATCGGTTTCATCCACCACCATTAAATTGCGCTCAACGATTTGGCCCTGCATAACACACCCATCCTTGCTAAAAAGAAAACTGCATCGACCTCTATTCGTTTAAACAAACGTAGGTAGATGCAGCCTTTTTTTAAAGATTGGATGAGGATTCGTTTTGGGCGCGTTGTTCGGCAATTTTGCGTAGCCCATTAGCGGCTCGCCAAATAACTGATACTAAGGCTATCGTGATCAGCAGCCAGATGCCCCAAATCACAACGCTAGAACTACTTTGACGGGCGATAAAGGCCAATAATGGCAGCACGCACATTGTTGGCGAAAACAGCATGGCCAAGGCAATCGAACGCCGGAGTTTGCGTTCTTCAGGGCTTAAATTGGCACGATTGAGCGAACGTGGCTGCTGATCTGGTGACTGCATGAAACATCCTTATGCTAATTGGTGACTGGACAGCTTATGGCCGAGTTGATTGGTTGGGTTGCTTGCGGATCACGCTTGAAAATCAGGCTTTGTTGATCGGCATAAACTTCACGCCAAGCTGAATTGGCTTGAACTGCGCTGATCAATTGCTGGCCGTTTTCACGATCCACTAGAATTGTATCAACTGAAGCTTGTGCTAGGAGCCGTTCCCAATCGCGGCCTGCCATAATACAACTATAGGCTTGCCAGTGTTCGGTTGGGTATAAGTTAACTCGTGGATCGATAAATACAGGCAATTGCTCACCAGCTTGCCAGATTAAATAGCTGCCATAGCCAAGATCATGGAAGTAGGCTTGGCTTGGTGGATTGGCCTGCAAAAACTCGACTGCTTGAATTGGGGTAGCAGCACTCGCTAATGCTGCTTGCGGCAAATTGCCGGTTGCGCCCTGCAAAGCTGCTGGCAAAGGCAGCCAAATGCGAATGACTGGTTGCATGAGCAGACCAATCAAACCAATCGTGATTGTCAATCCGGCAATCCATACCGGTGCGCTGGGGTTACGTTTAATCAGGCGTAAGCGGCCACGACGCACAATTGCCTCGGCAATAATTGGGCCTGCCACGCTACCAAACCAAAATTGATAACGCATGCTAAGCAAACTAAAGGCTGCCATAATCGTCGTTATGATCAGATCACCACTGCGCATGCGCTGCCAAACCACCGATAGCATTATGATTGCAATTAAGCTGACTGCCACGCCAATTTGAGCGCTTGGGGTTGCTAGATTTGATAGTGGCGAGCCGGATTGAGTTTTTAAAGCTTCGGGAACTGTGCTAGTTAATTGTTGCCATGCGGCGATCCAGCCGTTCCAGCCATACGGGTTGAGGAAACTCGCGATAGTTGTAGTTGCTGTGGCGATTTGCAGCGATCGGGCAGTTGCAAAAATTGGTGCTTCATCATGGTCGCGCCGCCGATCGATGATTGCGCCTACAGCGGCTGTTGCAACCAGGATTGGCCCAAAGATGAAACTTTCATGCAGGTTGACCCAAAGTAATTGGATGAGCGGGAGCAACCAGAGATATTTCGTTGCCCAGCGTTCGGCGGCCACTTCACTAACAATCACAAAACTGGCGATAAACAGCGGCCAGGCAAACATTGCAGGCTGAACGTGCCAATGATTGAAACTTACCAGCACACTCAACAACAAACCGAGCATGGCGGCCCGCCCATTGGCTTTTACCCGTCGCCAGGTATGCCAGAGCAATAAAGCATAACTGCCGATTAATAAAAGGCTGCGGATTTGTAAAATTGCAACTAAACCACCAAGCTGATAGATCCACGAAAAGAGGAATTGGCTGAGCCAGTTTTGGTAGAAAAAAGCTGTATTGGCTTGGGTGGCGGAAAAAACGCCAACAGTGGGGATGCTGCCGCTTGTGCGAATCAGATCGCCAATTTTGAGCTGCCACCAAAAATCCTCTGGGGCAACCAGCCATAAGCTGCCAACTGTCATTGCTAGCGCAAAAAAGAGCAAAGCCCACCAAATTGGTGCAGACCATTGGATGCGTCGGATATGCTGCTCCTTCCTTGATCTTGAATGCTAGCCCGATTTTAACATAGTTTGTTAAATGCCAAACACTGCCTGAAACTCAAGCAGTGTTTGGCAAATTGATGATTTGATGAATTAGGCTTTAAGGCTTGCTATCAGTTGATCAACCAGCACTTCTTGCCGTACTAACTCGCGGCGGAGCTGAATTTCGGCTTGGGCGGTTTGTAATGCCCGTTCACGAGCTTGGGTCGCCAGTTCTGGCTCACCACAGCGCTTGGCTAGGGCAATCCGTTCTGTCCAACGCTGCGATTCATGGGCGTAGCGTTCGGCTTGACGGCGCGTGCGATCACGTTCAACTGCTAATTGGAGATAGGCCTGTTTAAGCTTGTTCATCACCGCCTGCCTTTTTCAAACGCCGTACCACACGCATCCGACGGGCTGGCTGAGCTGCTTGCTCAGCAATTGGAGCCGGCGTAGGTGCTGGCGTTGGCGCTGGAGTATTGCGGGCTGAAATTGGCCCACGTTCAACCATTTTGTCGCGTGGAGCTGATGCGCGATCATCGAAACCACGACGGTCATCACGGCCACGATTATCGAAACCACGGCGGTCATCACGGCCACGATTATCAAAACCACGGCGGTCGTCGCGGCCACGGTTATCAAAACCACGGCGGTCAAATGAGCCTTGGTTGCTTGGGCGGCGACCGCCAAAGGTGTTTTTAGGGCGATCATCGCCACGATGGGCACGATCAAGCGCTAAGCCACGCTCGCCACGTGGTCGATCATCAAAAAATTCTTCGCGACGATTGGTACGATCAAAGCCGCTGGCATCGCGACGTGGACCACGGTCGCCAAAGCCGCCACCTTCACGACGCGGGCCACGGTCGCCAAAGCCGCCACCTTCACGACGTGGACCACGGTCGCCAAAGCCACCGCCTTCACGGCGGGGGCCACGGTCGCCAAAGCCACCGCCATCGCGGCGGGGACCACGGTCACCGAAATCGCGGCGTGGGCCGTCGCCATCGCGACGCGGGCCGCGTTCGCCAAAACCGCCACCATCGCGGCGGGGACCACGGTCGCCGAAATCGCGGCGTGGGCCGTCGCCATCGCGACGCGGGCCGCGTTCGCCAAAGCCACCACCATCGCGGCGTGGGCCACGGTCGCCGAAATCGCGGCGTGGGCCGTCACCATCACGGCGCGGGCCGCGTTCACCAAAGCCGCCACCTTCACGGCGCGGGCCGCGTTCGCCAAAACCGCCACCATCGCGACGCGGGCCACGGTCGCCAAAATCGCCATCGCGGCGGGGGCCACGGTCGCTAAATCCACCTTCGCGGCGGGGGCCACGGTCGCTAGGGCTGCCGCCATCACGGCGGGGGCCACGGTCGCTAAATCCACCTTCGCGGCGAGGTTCTGGGCGACGGCGTGGGCGATCGGTGGAGCGTTCTTCTTCGATTGAGAAATCTTCAAATGACATTGTATTTTCCTGTGAAGTAAAGTGAGGCGCTCGTTGTAAGCGCGGTTCAACATCAGCCCGACGTTCTACCAACTGTCCAGACCGATCAATCCGCCGAACTTGACGGCGTGGTTTGCCACCCTCGGCGTTTTCTTGTGGGCGTACTGGTGTCCATGCTTTGCTTTGCTTGCCGTGCATACGCAAACGATCAATTTCGGTGGGTGTTAATGCTCGCCATTGGCCTGCTTGTAATTCACCTAAAGTTAGTGGGCCTTCGCGCAGCCGGATCAAGCGGCGGACTTCTAAGCCTAATGCTTCGGCAACCCGCCGAATTTGGCGGTTGCGACCTTCGTGAATAACCACCCGAACCCAAGTTCCATCGGCGGTTTCATTTAACAATTCGATCCATGCAGGTGCTGTTTTGCCATCGTCAAGCTCAACCCCATTGCGCCACTCGCGCAATTGCTCAACTGATGGTGTTTGGTTTAACAAGGCCTGATATTCTTTTTCGACTTCGAACGATGGGTGGGTCAAACGGAACGTGAGATCACCGTCATCGGTCAGCAACAATAGCCCTTCGCTATCGTAATCGAGGCGGCCTACGGGAAATAAACGATTGTGCGATTTGACTAAATCGGCGACGGTTTGGCGGCCTTCAGGGTCATGCAACGTGGTCATGACGCTGCTTGGTTTGTGCAATAAGACGTAATGAAGCTCGGTTGGAGGTGTAATTTGTTCGCCATCAACTCGAATGTCATCTTTATCGGGGTCGATCTGGGTTCCTAATTCGCGTTGAACTCGTCCATTAACCGATACGCGCCCAGCCAACATCAACTCTTCGCAAGCCCGACGTGAATCTACGCCGGCCCGCGCCAAAAACTTATGTAAACGTTCCATTATTACTCCACAGGTCGTGGTTCTACTGTTGGGGTCGTCAGTGCATGCTTGAATGATCGGGAGTACAGCGGACATCCGAACGATAATACGTGCATCAAGCGACGAGGTTCTTCACAGTGGTAGTGCCTCCTAACGGCACCTTTGGCCCATTATAACATAGCTTTAATCAAAATAAGCAAGTGTTAAGCAAAATGCTTAAAAAAGCACTGCTGGCGCACATCCATAGCAGATTATGCGCCAGCAGTTTGTTATTCAATGCTTAATTAGTTTTTGCTGATTACAGGCAAAAATAATTGATATTCTGGCTCAAGTACGAACATGCCACCACCATGATAGCTCAAGCCTACAATCTCCCCACCATGCAGCGCTGGTAGAATCCATGAATCGCGAGCTAGCAGGGTTTCGGCAACAACTTGAGGGTTGCTCGCTTGGCTAATATCGATTTGGCGAATGCTACCATTTTCGCCAATATAGGCACTTGTACCGTCCACAACGATGCCATCAATTAAGCTATCGCCAATGCGACCTGCTGAGGTTGGTTGGCTGGGGTTGCTGATATCGACAATTTCTAAGCCGCCAGTCGTCGCCAAATACACATATTCATCCTGAATCGCTAAATCCATGGCGAACCAATTTTCAGCATATTGGCCGATCATCTGAATGTTATCAGGATTGCTAACATCGAGAATCCGTAATCCACCCTCGTTGTCGGCCACATACACGGTTTGATCGATCACGGCTAATTGGGCGACTTTGCTGGTGTAGAACTGACTATGCTCAACTGGATTGGCCAAATCGCTGAGATCGAAAATTCGCACGCTGCCACCAAGACCTTGATCGTTGATCGATTCGCCAACATAGACCATCGGGCCATTGACTGCAATCGCCGCCGGAAAGCCAGCGGTTGCAAAGAAGCTGACTTGAGTTGGTTCGGTTGGGTCGCTGACATCGATCACATAAATTCCGTGGCTCCAATCGACCAGATACACCAACGAGCCTTGGACAGCAATATCGGTGACGGCGTTACGATCGGTGGTTAAATCGAAGCGGCCAATCACGCTTGGTTGTTGGGGGTTGCGCACATCAACAATGCACAAACCACGACCCCAATCGGCCACATAAGCATAATCGCCAACCACTTGCAATGCTACATTTTCCTTGCAGCCAGGGGTTTCAGTCGCACCGATGCGCGTGGGAGCTTGGCGATTGCTCCAATCGAAGACATTAATTTGGCCTGAACGAGTCAGCACATAGCCAAGGTTTTGCTGGGCAATTAAGGTTGTTGGCCAGCCAAGCACCGTTTCGGAGCTGGCAGCAATTTCGGTCGGCGTGATTGGGTTGGTAATATCCCACGCGTGCAAGGCATAATCTAGCCCAATCATTGTGAGTGTGTTGCCACTTACGGTTAGTTGCAGGCCAGCAACATCATCGGTTTGGTTGATAATGCTTGGGTTGCTGCCATCGCTGATATCAACCACTCGCAGGCCCATTTGAGTATTGACATACGCATAATTAGCGGCAATTTCGATATCTAAAATATCGCCAAGGATGATCGAGCCTTTGAGCGTTGGAGTCATAGGCGTGCTCAAATCGACGATATTCAAGCTATCGAAGCCCGAAAGCCACGATTGAATATTGAGATACACATGATCGCCTTGAACCGTTGCGGCGGCAATCCCATATTGATCGAGTTGATTAACCAATTGTGGTTGGCTGGGGTTGCTCAAATCGAACACCTGCAAGCCATTATCAACTTGCACATAGACATAATCTTGATAGCTGAAAACGCTCATGGCCGATAATTCAAGCGGGTAAAAACTTACAAGTGTTGGCGTTAATGGGGTGGCGAGCGAAAATGTAGCCAAGCCATGTTCACGGCCATAGCCCAAGGCGGCGTACAAATAGCCCTCACCTAGCGCCAAATCTTGCACGGTGGCGGGCAAAAGGCTGCTTTGGTTGGCTAGATTTGGCTGATTGGGATTGTGCAAATCGTAGGTTACGACCCGTGGACCGATGCCAACATAAGCAGCTTGTTCGGTAATGACCATGGTTGAGCTATCACCGCCAAGTTGACCACGAATTGCCAATTGACTTGGGCTTGATTGAGGGCTTTGGGCGGCCAGCGGGGTGGCATGCTGGCTAGCGATTGCTCCAACGGCCAGCATCAGCAGCAAACTACAACGAAAAAAACGACGAACCACTCGTACCTCCAAAGGCAGCATGTCCCGAATACTGCGTCAAGAATGAGGATCTGGTGTTAACCGCAACCAAATTCCCCTCGTGCTTCGCTCAAAACAGCGTGAACCTGCAAGGCATATCAAAGAAACCGCATATGCCAATAGAGCAATAACGTCAGTGATTGAAATAAGTTCCCATTCCGAGAACTGAGGGGTATGAAATCGGCCAAAATTGCTGCGCTATTGGCTGTAGTGGACAAGCGGCAAGGCCTAGAGTATGATGCGACCTACACACGAGCTATCGAGCTTGGAGGGTCGCTGATGTACGAAGAAGTTGCGCGGATTGCTCTGGGTGCAGGAACTGAGGCAGTCCTCTCGCGCATCCAACCGCTTGCTTCTGAATTTGCCCAACCGCTTGAGGAGCTTTACCACCGATGGGGTGAAGATCCGGCGGTCGCTTGGCGTTGGTCGTTTGATATGCACCTACGCCTAGTTGGGTTGCGCTTTAGCCAAGATGTTTGGTACTTGGCCCAAGTGCAGGGACGGCCTGTGAGCGCGATGTTGCTCTGCCGTTCAAAATTCTGTCCACAATTGGGTTCGATTCATCGGGTTTATACGGCTGAGCCATATCGTCGCCGTGGCTTGGCTAGTAAATTGTTGAAGTTGGCGATTAACGATTTTGAGTCCAGCGGCGGCCAAGCGCTGATTATTAGCACTGAACATAATGATAGTGCCATGTCGTTCTATGAGCAGTATCATTTTGTGACGATTAATGAGAGCGAAAGTAGCCGGACTGGCAATCGGATTGCATGGCGCATTAGTGATGGCGATTCGCCCGAAAATTTCCTCAAGCAGTTGTTTGCGCCGAGCACAGCGGTTTTTATGCGCTCCTCGGATCGGGCCGATGTGCCGTTGTTGTTATCATTGTTCAATGCGCCAGATAATCGGATTGTGCGCCATTATGGCTTACAAATGTTGGGCGATGCCAATATTGGAGCCGACGATTTCTTTCCAGCTTTCGAGCAGCAAGAGGGTGATGTGGCGGTTTTGACTGGCCTGACGGCGGCCAGCGGCGCGATTGTTGGTTGGGGTAGCATTATGCCACCAGTTTACCCATGGCCCAACCCTTACTACCAACAACATCAGCTTTTGGTCGATTGCTACTTGGCGGCAGGGCATATGGATCAAGCCTCGGTGTTGTTGAATGAAATGCTGCGCCAATTGCCATCGAACCATTTTGCCAACCAATTGATCGGGCATGTGCCGCTTGATCATCCGGCGTTACCAGCAGCCTACGAGCAAGCTGGTTTCGAGCGAGTTGGCTTTATTCCACGAGCCTATATTGATCCGCGCAGTAATCAAGGCACTGATATAGCGCTGTATCTCCGCGAGCGATAATTCATGCGATTCGTGATTTGTGTTCTTGTTTGTATTCTCTTGTCAAGTTGTGGGGCGGCTAATTCGGCGACGGTAACCCCGCCAGCTGCGGTTGCCCCCAAGCTTGGCGATATTTCGCTGATTATCTCGCGGGGTGGGGATTTGTGGCGTTTCGATTTGCCCGCTAAACAGTGGACGCAATTAACCAACGAAGCGCCCAATGCCTACTCAACCTTCCCTAGTATTGCTCCCGATGGCAAAAGCGTGGTCTATTCGTATCGGCCACCTGTGCCAACTCCCAGTGCTGAGCAACCCTTTGTTGTGCCCGTTAATCATGCCAATCAAATTGCGGTTGATGGCGGAGCCAGTAAATCGTTGTTTGTGCCCGATGGTGGCAAGCGCGATGGTCAGCAAATTTACGATTCACTCGATACGCCTGTTTGGTCGCCTGATGGCAAAACCTTGTATGGGGTGTATCAAACCTTGCGTTTTGATAACGATGGGGTCTTTTTGCAATCAGGCAGCTCAATTGTAGCGATTGATCTTGCTAGTGGTGTGCAACAAACCCTCGTCATGACCGGAACGTTTCCTTCAGTTTCGCCTGATGGCCGTCAATTAGCCTTCGTGCGCACCCGCGACGGCATTTACCCAACCTTGTATCTCTACGATTTGCAAACCAAACAAGAACGGGTGCTGTTTGATCAACCCACGTTGGTGAGTGCCTTAGAAGCACCAATCTGGTCGGCGGATGGTAAAACGATTTATATTGCGGCCAGCCCTTTGACGATTAGCCAACGTCAGCCAAGCTGGGTCGATTGGTTTGTTAAGCCAGCATCTGCCCATGGTTTGGGCTGGCAAGTTTGGTCGGTTGATCTGGCGACAGGTCAAGGCAAGCCCGTCAATAGCGAAATCTTCGAAGATCCACGGATCGTCGTTGATGGTTCGTTGTTGTATATTTGGACATTTTCGGGCCTTTGGCAGATGGATTTGGTCGGTAATCCACCAGTTTTAATCGAAGAGCCAGGCGATATCGGCGGTATGACGCGGGTTCCCTAATGAGAGCATAGAACATAGAACATAGAGCATAGGGATGAGGAGCTAGGTTTTAACATAGAGTCGCAGAGAGCAACTAGCGGTGAGGGATCAGGGATCAGGAAACACGACAAGAATCCAATTTGTAGCTAAAATTATGCTTTGCGATCTTCGCGTCCTTCGCGGTTCCGTTCTTCGTGTCCTTCGTGTTCTTCGTGGATCAATGTTCGCGGTTTCTGACCCCTTTATTCCTCTGCACCTTTAGGTTAAATGTTAATCCACGTCGGATGCTAAGAACGCTAAATAAGGATTTGTCGTGAGTTCAACGATTTTTAGCAATGTAATTACCGTATTGCACGAACCACAGCGCGAGGTCAATATTGGCTCGACGGTACGGGCCTTGCTCAACACTGGCTTTCAGCGCTTGCGCTTGGTTCAGCCAGTCGCCTACTCAATCGAGCGGCTTGACGATATGGCCCATCGCAGTAGTGCATTGGTGAATCAAATTGAAACCTATGCCAGTCTTGGTGAGGCCTTAGCCAATGTGAACTATGTGGTTGGGTTTAGCGGGCGTAGTCGCGGCGAGCGCCAAGCGGTTAGTTTGCCTGAATTTGCGCCAACCTTGGCTGCGCTAGCGGTGACAGCTCCAGTGGCCTTGGTATTTGGTCGCGAAGATCGTGGGCTGGATAACGCCGCAATCGAGCAATGCAGCCAATTAATCAGTATTCCGGTCGATCCAAGTTATCCTTCATTGAATTTGGCTGATGCGGTGCTGTTGGCGTTGTATACGATTCGCGGCTTGGCTACGAGCGTCGAGCCATTGCCTAGCCCTGATTTAGCCGACCAAGCTTCCCACGATCTGCTGCTCAATTTGCTTGACCAACTTTTGACCAAGCTTAAATTTTCGCGCACAGCTGGGCAGCAAGCCAGCGCAGTGCGGGTTATACGTGATCTGCTGGCTCGTTCAAGGCCTAGCCCAAGCGAAATTGCCCTCGTAACCGCAATCTGCCGCAAAATGTTGGCAACGCTTCCAACGCATTAAAAATTGCGGTGCCTTCTTGCAAAAAGCCGACAATTGCTCTACACTCATTCGGCACGACGACTGCAATGAGGCACGCTGGTTATGATCGATACAAGCGCTCCGAGCGCAGCTATTCTCGCGATTCTTCAGAATGATAATGCAGTGGCGCAGGCGCAGGAACTTCGGGCGTTTGGCGCAACTTGGCAAAGCCAGAACGCAGATCCGCAAATGCTGACCAAACTTGGCATCGAAGCCGCTACCCAAGCTCGGCTTGATCCCAGTGCGGTGGTAACCGATCTCTTACTTGGCTATGCTGCCGCCCGCGAGGAGCAACGTACTCGCCACTGGCAAAACCACTTGATGCGCCGCGTACAGCAGTTGGATGGCTTGCATCGCATTATTAGCGCCGCTAACTCAACCCTCGATATTGATGCCTCACTCCAAACAGTCGTCGATACGGTCAGCGATGTGATGCGGGTTGATGTCTGCTCGATTTATCTCTTTGATCAGCATCGGCGCATGTTGCGTTTGGTCGCGACGCGTGGGCTGAATCCCAAGGCGATTGGCACGGTCGAGGTAGAAATCGGTGTAGGCGTGACTGGTTGGGCTGGCGAATTGGGCAAGCCTGTGGCGATTTTTGATGTGCGCAATGAGCCACGCTACCAACTTGAGCCGCTGCTCGAAGAATGGCATTTTCGCTCGCTGTTGGCAGTGCCAGTGATTTTATTTGCCAGCGAACGCCACCATATCGAAACCCTGCAAGGCGTGATTACGGTCCAAAATCGCGATCCGCATGAATTTTCCCAAGAGCAAACCTCATATCTCGAGGTTGTGGCGGGGGAAATTGCGCTCTCAATCGCCAATGCCCAAATGTATCAACAAACTGATGCCCGTTTACACCAAAAAATTCGTGAATTAACCACCTTACAACGCGTAACGGCGGCACTAGCATCAACCTTGGATGTTGATACGTTGCTGCATTTGATTGTGGAGCAAGCTGTCAAGATTGCCGACGTTGATCGCACCGATATTTTCCAGGTGCGCCCCAACAACAAGGTGAAAATGTTGGCTTCGTATGGGCCTGGCCGCACTTCTGGCGTAGAAGATATGATCGTGCAGGTGATTCGTGAGCATCGCGCGATTGCCGTGCCAAATGCCTATACCGACGAACGTTGGTCGGGAGTGCAGGCGATTGCCTATCGCGAGGGCTTTCATTCGTTGTTTGCCCTGCCGATGCGCACGGGCAACCGCATTATTGGGGCATTGTGTTTTTATAGCTATGCGCCGCGCCATATTGAATATGAGCAGGTGCAATTGCTCACCACCTTTGCCGATGAAGGCGCAATTGCCATAGAAAATGCCCGCTTGTACGAAGAAACCCAGCGCAATCTGACGATCAAATCAACCTTGCTGCAAGAAATTCATCATCGCGTGCGCAACAATTTACAAACAATCTCGGCGTTGTTACAAATGCAAGCGCGGCGTTTGAACACCGAAACTGAGGGTCGGCAAGCACTTGATGATAGTGTGCGCCGCATCCATGCAATTGCCGCAGTTCATAATTTGCTCAGCCACGATGGCGAAGGCCAAACCACGGTGCAAGATATTGCCAAGCAAATTGCCGAAAATATTCAGATGAGCCTACCAAGCGAAACGCCAGTTGAGTTTTTGATCACTGGCGATTCAGTTTCGGTCAATGCGCGGGCGGCCACCGTGCTGGCGATCGTGATCAACGAATTGGTGCATAATGCGCTTGATCATGGTCTGAGCGCTGAAGGCGGCATTATTGGCATCGACGGCTGGATGGAAAACGAAGAACAGGCTTGTGTTCAAGTGCGCGACGATGGTCCAATCCGACCTGAGCCAGTCAAACGCCGTGTAAGCACTGGACTGGGTTTGGGAATTATCGAAACCCTCGTCAACACCGACCTTGGCGGCAAATTTGAGTTCAAACGTGAAACTGAATGGACACGGGCATTAATTACCTTCGCGCCTGATGAGTTGGATGATTAAGCAAGCATGACCCAGCTATCGTTAATTTGCACAGTTAAAAACGAGGCCGATAACATCGCCGATTTGCTAGATTCGATGTTGGCACAAAGCCGCCAGCCCGATGAAATTGTGGTCAATGATTGCGGCTCAACCGACTCAACTGCTGCGATTGTTCAAACCTATATTGAGCGGGGTGCACCAATTCGCTTGGTCCATGGCGGTTTTAATATCTCTTCTGGTCGGAATAACGCTATTTTGCATGCCCAAGGCGACTTAATTGCCTCGACCGATGCTGGTTTAGCACTCGATCGCACATGGCTTGAACGAATTGTCGCACCACTCGAAGCAGATCAAGCAGATTTGGTGGCTGGGTTTTACCAAGCAGCACCGCGCAGCGATCTGGAAACCGCGATCGGCGCGACCAACTATCCTTTGGCCGAAGAAGTTGATTCAAGCCGATTTTTGGCGGCAGGGCAATCGGTGGCCTTTCGCAAAGTTGTGTGGCAAACCGTGGGCGGCTATCCCGAATGGCTCGACCATTGCGAAGATTTGGTGTTTGATCGGGCGGCAGTGGCGGCGGGTTTTCGCAGCACAGCGGTGCTCGATGCAGTTGTGCATTTTCAGCCGCGCTCAAGTTTTCGTGCCCTCTTTCGCCAATATTTCTTCTATGCACGCGGAGATGGGGTTGCCAACCTTTGGCCGTTACGCCATGCGATTCGCTATGCCACCTATCTCGGTCTACTCCTTTTGATCCGCAACCTGCCCCAACGCCCAGGGCTCTTCGGTGTTTTAAGTTTGGGGATTGCTGGCTACACCCGCAAACCCTATCGACGGTTATGGCGAGCAACCAAAGGCTGGTCATTAACTCGCCGCAGCAAAACCTTGAGTTTACCGCCATTAATTCGTATAGTTGGCGATCTTGCCAAAATGCTCGGCTACCCGGTTGGCTGGCTGGTACGCTTGCGCAAACCAACAAATGGCTGATTGACAAGCAGCAACAACCTTTGATAGCATCGATTTCTCTGGATTTTGAAGAAATAGGAGGATACCGATGCGTTATCGTCGCGGGTTGGCGTGTTTATTACTTGGCTTGGTTGGCTGTAGCAGTGCTACCACGCCCACCAGCCAACCCCAGCCAACCACCAATGTGATTGCCGCTGAGCCTACCATCCTACCAGCAGCAACAATTATTCCCACTGTAGCTGCAACGATGGCCCCAAGCCCCGAAGTGATGAGTGAACTCCTGCCCCAGCCGTTGTATGCGATTTCATCACAGCCCAATGGGGTGCAAATTATGCGCCTGGAAACTGATGGCAACACCCTCACGTCGATCACAAACGAGCCTAATGGCGTGTTTGATTATCATGTCAGCACGCTTGGCCAAATTGCCTACATTGCCGATAATGATCTGATTCTGGTTGATGGCTTGGGTCAAAATCGCCAAATTTTGGTGGATGGCCCAACGATTGACCCACAAGCAGATACCAACATTATGCATCGTGATCAATTGAATACGCCACGTTGGTCGCCTGATGGCAGTTCGATTGCCTTTTCATGGGGCGGTTTGCAAATCTACAATTTGATCACTGGCGAGCAAACGCTGCTGCAACCCCACACCAGTAGCAGCGATTCAGCGCTTGCCGACATTTACGATTACTCGGTGTTGTATGGCCCCAATAGTTGGTCGCCCGATGGTACAACCATTCTGGCTAATGCTGGTTTCGTGCCTGAGGGTGGCAATTTGGTGCTGTTTGATTTAACCACATCTGAGCCATTAACAATCACAATTGATGGCAATTATCCATGTTGCCATGTTGCTTGGGAGCCAGATGGCAGCGCAATCAACGTCACCAACGAAGCATTTGGCATGTTTCCAACTGGCTGGTGGCATATCAATCCGAGCACTGGCGAATCGAAGGCATTAATTGATGGCGATAATGTTGAGCCATTTCAGCCAGTTTCGAGTGTTTTCATGCAGCCCGATGGTAGTCACTTAGCCTTTGTGGGCACGGTCAACAGCAGCGATCCTATGCAGATTTCGGCTCCTTTGACCTTGAGCCAAGTTGGGCTTGATGGCACAATTACCGCTTTGCGCCAAGATAGTCAAACGGTTGGCAGTGTCCTATGGTCGCCTGATGGCAGCGGGGCAGTGATTGTGCCTTCGATGATGGCCGAAACCCAACTCCAATGGGTTCCGAGCAATGCTAGCCCAGTGGCTAATTTGGCCTTGAGCGGGGCTAATATGCAATGGGCAACGACCTTAGATCAGTAATTCAAAAAACTGCCACACTCAATATACTGGGTGTGGCAGGATTCTTTAATCGGCATTACGTTTTTCAGGTTCATCGAGAGTTACCGGCGCAGCGTGCAAACCATCACGATCAACATACAGTGGCGGAGTTGGCATTGTGCCATGTTCAAGGGCTGGGTTAGCTGCAACTGGCGGCACAACCGTAGCGTCGGATGCTTGTTCGCCAACGTAGGTACGCTCAAATTCATCAGCATCTTTAAATAATGGCTCACTCATAACAGACTCCTAAGCTAAATATCAAACCCTTATAGCCCAAGCTATAGCAGAAAATGCACCACGCCAGCATTTTTCGGCTATACTAGCAAGTACCTTAATGATTGAGCTTCATCAAAGGAGGCTCCTAGATGTATCGTCAACGCAACTCTGGTTGTATTAGTAGTTTGTTTTTTCTGCTCATCGGAGCACTTGGAATTATGGTCGTGCTGTCAATTACGGGCCTTTTCGATCCAATTGGCCTGTGGTTTACCAAACCGCAAACCGTCAATAATGCCCAAGGCCCAGCGATTGTGCAACAATTACGTGCTCGTGACGAGTGGATCACCTTTTCGTATCAGGCCGATCAAGTGATCGAGGCGCGGAGTGAAGGCAACTTCTTCCAAGAATTGCTCTATGGCGATCGAATTCTGTTGCAGGCTCGTGGCGAAGTAGCTGCTGGCATCGACATGAGCGAACTCCGCGATGATCAGATTGTGATCGAAGGCAAGTCGATTAAAATTACTTTGCCACCAGCTCGGATCATCTACTCGCGCCTCGATAATCAGGCGACGCGGGTTTACGATCGTGAACAAGGTTGGCTGAGTCGTGGTGATATCAATCTCGAAAGTGGTGCTCGTAATTTTGCTGAACAATCAATTATCGCCAATGCTTGCGAAAGCGGCGTGCTTGATCGGGCTGCGGTTGAAGCTCAAAAAAATGTCAGCGATTTGCTCTATGCTGTCGATTATACCAACGTGACGGTGATTGTGAGCAAAGTTGGCGATTGTGCTGGTAGTGCCAATCAAATGGCTACCCAACAGCCCAATGCAATTGAACCAACAGCGCCAGCCAATGTCCCAACGAATAGCACCGCCCAACCCAGCGTTGCCCCAACCCCAACCAGTAGTGGTGGTAGTCTTTCGGGAACTGCTGTTCCAATTAAACCTTAAAGTGCTTAACACTAGAATTTGATGGAGTTATGTTAGAACTTACTTTTGATGCTGATGCACGGGCGTTATACGCCTATTTTACCGATATTAACGAAGGCGATGATGCCAGCCAGCTGGAAATTCCAGGGGTCTTTTTATTAGATGCTGCTGGGCAGATTGTTGGCGTGCGGTTGCAATTGGCTTCAGCACCGAAAAAGAGCTTTTTGCAATATGCCCAAGGCTTTGAAGAATTAAGCTACGACGAGGCAGCCCAGCAACTTACCCTTAGCTTTGGCCAGCACGTTGTTGCTACAACCGAAGAGTTGCCCTACGACGCGATTGTTGACCTTGATCGCAAAGGCCGTGCTTTGGGCCTTGAAGTTCAAGCGATGATCGAATTTGGCCTTAACGAACGCCTCGAAGTGCTTAATCCATGGCTGGTGGCCTTCGATGAAGAGTCCGACGATGAGTTTGAGGCCGATGAAGATGCTGACGACGAGCAAGCAGCTGCCAAACTTGAGGTTAAAGCTGAACCCACGGCTGAAGACGAGGACGAAGCTGGACCAGCCGTTCATCAGCCAATCAAACTCAACCCAAACTTGCCCAAGCCCTTGCTGCCAACCGATCAAGAAGTGCATAGCGGTTTTGTCGCTTTGGTTGGCAAGCCCAACGTTGGCAAATCAACCTTATTGAATGCCTATCTTGGTCAAAAGGTCTCGATTGTTTCGCCAAAACCGCAAACTACCCGCGTGCCTGTGCGTGGGATTCTCAACGGCCCCAATGCCCAGATTATTTTTGTGGATACCCCAGGCATTCACAAACCTCGCCATAAACTTGGTAACTTTATGGTCGATGTGGCCAAACGCGCAGTACCAAATGCCGATGTGATCTGTTTTATGGTCGATATTACCGTGCCACCCAACCGCATGGATCGTGAAATTGCCCAGATGGTCTTGCTCTCACGCAAGCCACATATTTTGGTGCTTAACAAAGTCGATGCCACTGATGAAGCCGATAAGCATCTGCAAGAATATCGCGACCTTGCGCCGTGGGAGATGGAAGTGGCGGTTTCGGCCCGTGATAAATTGGGTATGGAAACCTTGCTAGCCGAAATTGTTCAGCGCTTGCCGGTTGGCCATCGACTCTACCCCGAAGATCAACTTTCCGATGTGTCCGAGCGCAGCTTGGTTGCCGAGATGATTCGTGAAAAAGTCATGCTCAACACCGAGGAAGAAATTCCCCATTCAATCGCAGTCGAAGTTGAAGAATGGGAAGATCGCGGCAAGGTTGTTTACATTCGCGCCAATATTTCGGTCGAAAAAGATTCGCAAAAAGGCATCATCATTGGTGCAGGTGGCTCGATGCTGCGCAAAATCGGCGCAACCTCACGCTTCGAAATCGAGCGCTCACTTGGCCGCCAAATCTATCTCGACCTCTGGATCAAGGTGCGCGAGAATTGGCGACAAAAGCCCAATGAGCTTCGTTGGCTCGGCTACGACGTGAAATTCTTCAGGGATTAACCCCTATAGGCTAACCCTTTGTGGACAAATGGCGGGGGATATGCATCCCCCGTTTGAGGTATTTTATGCCATACTACAATGTATGGTATTTTTTTTGTAATCCATGAGGCGGCCTATGCACGATGTTGAGCGAATCCGTCAGAAAATTATTAATTTACAAGCCCGCCGTGCCCAAGAAAGCGACCAAGATTTGATCGAGGCGCTTGATCAGATGATTGGGCAACATCAACACCAACTAAGTTTGTTGGCTCAACAAGCTGCCGCTGTGCTCGAACCACCAGCCCCTGCCGCTACCCAAGGCCAAGTCTATGGTTCGAGCGTGATGACCAATCTTGGCCATGTCTGGATCAACCAAGTTTTTAATGCGCCCTTGAGCACTGGTGAACGCACTGATCAATTGATTTTGCACTATCTGGCTCATGTTCAGGGCAATGCTGATCGCCTAGTGTTGGGCACTGATGTGCAAGATAGCGATCAAGAGCGTATGTCGTTGCAGCGAGTGTTTACCATGCTGCAAGCCGACTTTTATGGGCCGATTGCTGGCGATGCCTTGTTGCAATCGTTGCTGTTGGGTAGCTCACAGCCACGCCCGCAATTACAAGATTCGATTCTCAAGGCGCTCAACCAAATTCAACATCAGCGTTCAGTGATTTTGGGCGTGCCTGGTGGTGGCAAAACGACGGTGGTTTCATACTTGGCTTCGGCTCAAGCGGCGGCCTTGCTTGACCCAGGCAAAGCTGAATTTTTGCATAGCCAAGGTTGGATGCACACTAAACTTGTGCCAGTGCGCGTGCGGCTCAAACATGTCCAACCACCAGCCGACCCTGAGCAACAAACTGCCGCCGCTTTTTGGGAAGTTGTGACCGAATTGCAATTGGCTGGGCGTTTTGGCCAACGCGCCATCAATAGCGATGTCGGCTTTCAGCGCATCGAAGTTGAGCGCCAACAACGCCTGCAAGATGCAATTGAAGAATTATTGATCAATGGCAATGGCTTGTTGCTGCTCGATGGACTTGATGAAGTGCAGCCCGAACATCTTGCCGCTGTCAAACGCTGTATCGAACATGCTCAGCGCATGTTTCACAAAAGCCGAATTATTGTCACATGTCGGGTATTTGATTATGAGCATCCATTGCCGCCGCCGTTTCCCTCGCGCCAGCTCTACGATTGGCCGACAATTCAGTTGATGCCGTTTGATCTCACCGCTCAACATGTGTATATCACCAATTACTATAGCGAATTGGGGCGTTTGCATGCCTCACACGCTGATATTGTCAGCATTCGTAAAAAGCATGCCAAACTGCATGCCGAGTTGATGAAATCGGGGATGCTGCATGAACTGACACGCACACCGTTGCTTTTGGCGCTGACCGTGCATGTGAATATGGTGCACACTGATTTGCCCGAGAGCGAAGGCAAATTGTTGCACATTTGTATCGACGAATTGCTTAAACGCCGTGCGCCTGAGGCTATCGCCGTTTCGCTTGAAGATTTGTATGACTTGGTTGCCTTGTTGGGCTATTATGCCCATAGCCAGGAGGAAATTCAGGGCAAAGCGTTGCTTAGTTTGCAGCAAATCAATATGGTGGTACAGCGTTATTATAGTGATCGCTATCCGCATCCCAATCAAATTCATATGCTCTCGCAGGCGGTTGGTAATGCAACCTTGCGCTTGATCAATAGCAATGGCTTGCTGCAAGAGGCCAGCAATAATCAACAAGATAATCCGCATTATGATTTTGCCCATCGGTTGTTTCAGCAATTTTTGGCGGGCATGTATTTGCTCAATCAAGAGCGCCATGACGAATGTATTGAACGGGCTGGCAGCGAGCATTGGCGGGTTTGCTTGCACTATATGGCCAATTTTGCCCCCTACATTCAAAAGCAAAGCTTCATTTTTGGGGTGATTCAAGATTTATTGGGTGGTATGCCCGATGAACAGGTGCAAGGCTCGCACCTGCTTTTGGCGATAGGTAAAGCGAAGGTTGCCAGTGCTGGGCGGCGCAATTTATGGCAACAAGCGGTTAATCATCTCAAAAATATTGGCGGTTTGAGTGGCAGTAGCCGTGGGGTCCGGCGTTGGGCTCCACCACGCATCGCCTTTCCCACCCGTTTGCGGGCGGCCTTAGTGCTGGGCGCAATCGGCGATACCCGCTTTATTGGTGAAGATGGCGCACTCATTGCGCTGACGGAGCGGGTTGTTTGCATTCATGCTGGCAGCGTTGAGCTGGAAGATCCGCATGCCCGCCCTCAAACCTATAGCGTTGAGCGTTTTTGGATGAGCCGCTATCTTTTGACCAACTTTGAGTATAGCCAATTTATTGCTGCTCGTGGGTATTTGGATGATCAGTGGTGGCAGAACGACGATGCGCGGCATTGGCGACGGGGTGATCCTTCGTGGCTGCATGGCTTGCCACCGTGGGCGGCTCCGCGCCGCTTGCCCGATTTATGGCATAACGAACGTTTCAATCACCCAACCCAGCCAATTGTTGGAGTTAATTGGTACGAAGCGAATGCCTTTTGTGCTTGGCTCACGGTGCAACTACGGCCTCAACTTGATGCGCTTGGGCCAAATTTGGTGGTACGCTTGCCCAGTGAGGCTGAATGGCAGCTTGCCGCCAGCCAACATAGCGAACGCGAGTACCCTTGGGGCGATGAATGGCGCAACGATCATGCTAACACCAGTGAAAGCGAGCTTGAGCAACCGACTCCGGTGGGCATGTTTCCCTATGGCACATGGAGCGATGGCCCAATGGATTTAGCAGGTAACGTTTGCGAATGGACCAATAGCATCAATCGCGATCCTGAACTTGACCCACAAACGACGCGTAATCGCCGTTTGCAACATCGCGATTTGATGGTCGCTGTGCGTGGTGGTTCATGGTTTCATAATCGCTATTTTGCGCGTTGTCGTTCGCGCTTGCAGCATCGCCCATTTAGCCATGGCCCAAATATTGGTGTGCGCTTGATTATCGGTCACGCCGAATAAAGGAACTGAGATTTATGCAACTTTCAATGTTAGAGCAAATGAGCACCCAAAATTTGTATGATTTACGTGAGCAGCATCGCAAAAATTTGAGCATGCTGGCGCAACAAGCTGGGCAATGGGGTGCTGGTAGCGTGCCTGCCGAAACCCAAGCCCAAATCAGCCAGACTCAAGCGATGATCGAGCAAATTAATCTGGTGCTGGGGCAACGTGGTCACAACCATCAAACTGATCCTGCGCGGGGAGCTTCGTTGCAGGCGGTGCTTGAGCATTATCGCCAGCAAGCGCCAATTCAAAATAGTGGCACGGTTAATCTCAATAATAGCTCAGTGTATGGAGTGGTTGCAGGGGTTAATACGGGCACAATTACGGTAAATCAACAAAATGGTCAAGCTTCTTCAAGTTTGCAACAAGCAGCCGATATGATTCAGCATTTATTGCCGATGGCTCGTAGCCAACGCAGCCCATTTCGTCATGCGCTGAGCGATGCTGAAGTAGCGGTGGGCGATGCGCTCAAAGCTCAGCGCAATGGTAATGATTCACAGCGCTTAATCCAACAAGCTCGTGCCGATTTAGAAGAATTTGCCCAATATCCTGAGGTTGATCAATTATTATCGTTGTTGCGCTAAACCTGATAAATCCCCTCTGACATGCCCTCACCCCTTACCTGCACGCGAGGCGAATCAGCCTAACATGACGGGTGGAATACCCCTCGCCCGCCGCAGTGGGCGAGGGGTTGGGATGAGGGCTATGAAAAGATTCAAACTTCTAAATCTTACTGGCCGCGATCTTCAAAAATCGCCGTGCGCACGCCCGCCCAGCGTTCGCGGATCATGCCTGCGAGGGTGCGTAAGCCCCAATGTTCAGCCCGTTTGATGCCGGTGCTGAAGGCCGCCATATTGTTGGCACGACAGCTGGCTTGGGCCGATTCGCGCAGAATTGGGGTGAGGAAGGCTTGAGCACCACGATTCGCGGCCTCTTGCACGAGGGTTGGGGTAATTTGGTTAACAATCGCTACCTTACGAATTGATTGAACGTTATTTTCCCAAACCTCATCGACCCCGCCATACATATCCATGACGAGTCGTCGCCATTCGGCAGTTGTTACAGGCTTGGGCAGATCGCCGACCATGCCCAAGGGACGGCCACTTTTATCAGCCATAGGTGAGCGCCCGCGTAAGCCCAAAACTTCCGCCATGCGTGGCACAAAGCCAATCGTCAAGCGTTCATCAAAGGGTGCGCCAGCGTAGAGCACCCCACGGGTTGGCGGCACTGTATCGCGATCAAGCTGTTGCGGGCGATGCAAAAAGATCGCGTCGAGATCTTCGTGTTCAAGCCATGATGGCAAGGTAGGCCATGGATCGAGCGCAAAGCCCATGCGGCGAATAGGCCGCACCGACGAAATATAGATCGTACCCCGTTCTTCACTTGGAAAATACTCGGTCTCTAAGATGGTTTGCAAGAAGGTTGAAAGTTCAGCGAGGTTTGGCATGATCCAGACTCCAAGTAACAACAAAAGGAAGCCCGGAGGGCTTCCCTTCCGTAATAGGGTTCCACGCTGGACAAATTAGGCGCGAATCAGGCTGGTATCTTTATGCTTTTCGCCTTCATCGATCAACATAATCGGAATCCCATCTTCAATTGGGTAGCGATAACCGTTGCGTGGGTTGAGCAGCCATTCTTTGCCGCTGGCATCGCTATACAATTCGACTGGTTTTTTATCGACTGGGCAAGCCAAAATTTCCAGCAACTCAGGGCTGATTGACCGTTTGGTGCTGCTGGCGCTGACGGCGGTGGTGTTTGAGCCTAAATTGCTGACCGGAGCCAACTCAAATGCTTGATCCGCCTTATATTGTTTATAAACCCGATAAACCAAGGCTCCTGCACCAGCGATGATACCGAAGCGCAACAATTTACCAAATTTCATGAATTCCTCCTAGCAACACGCAGCGCATCCAAGGCTTGCTGCGCGGTTTTCACAAATTGAGTTATTTTAGTGAGATCTTTGATGCCAGCGGTTTCGATGCCGCTGCTGACATCGACCCCCCATGGGGCAACTACTTGAATTGCTTGGGCTACATTGTTTGGTTCTAGCCCACCCGCCAGCAATAAGGGCGTTGTTTGGGCCAATTGGGCGGCGGCTGACCAATCGGCCAAGACCCCAGCCCCACCATATGAGCCTGGCACATGGGCATCGACCACCAAGCGCACATGTTGATGGCTTTGGGCTATATCATACCACGCTTGCTCATTATTTTGATTGGTTAAACGGACAGCTTTAAGCATTGGAAATTGAATTTCATTGACGATCGTTGGATCTTCATCGCCGCTAAGCTGCACCAGATCGAGGCCGACCTGCTGCGCAAGCTGATTAATCTCGGCGGCGCTGGCATTGGCAAACACCCCAACCAATTGACATGGCATGGCAGTTGCCCGCACCGCCTGAACAATCTCGAGCGCCAAGCTTGGCTGGATTTGGCGTTTACTGGGAGCGAAGATCATGCCAATCATGTCTGCACCTGCCAAAGCCGCTGTTACAGCGGCTTCGACACTACGCACACCACAGATTTTAATGGCCTGTTCAGGCCAACTCACGCTTCTTCTCCAGTTTCGTTGGCGGCCTTTTTGCGGCGACGTGGTTGTTTTTTTGCTGGCTCGACTGGAGCTGGGGCTTCAGCGACTGGCTCGGCCTTTTTGCGGCGACTGGTTTTCTTAGGTTTTTCTTCGACGACTTCAACTGGCTCGGCAGCTTTCCGGCGGCTACCCCGCTTTTTGGGCTTTTCCTCAGCCACTGCTTCAACCACAGGTTCAATGATTGGTTTGCTGACGATTTCGGCAACAGGTTCAGCTACTGCTTCCACTTCAACCACTGGCTCAGGCGCTGGATCATTGGCGACGCTGGCAGCAATCGCTTCGGCCACGCTCAATGGCACAATCGATTTGCGGCGGCGGCTGGGCTTGCGCGGCTTGATGGCTGCGGTTGCTGTTGCCATAGGTGCTTCATACTCGATTGGCTCGGCAAACGAATAATCGGCATCGCTTTCGGGCAACGGCTGTTCTTCAAAGCTTTCAGGCAAGGCCACTTCATCGATTGGGGCAGTGTAATCGTCGTCAATCGCAATGGTTTGACCACCAATCATGGCTGGCAACAGACGTGGATCTTCATCAACCAGGTCAGGCAAACTTGGGCCATCATCAAAGGCTGCTAGATCGCTTGGCTCGAAGGCTGGGATTGACCCATCAAACTGTTCAGGGTTGAGCACCAAACGATAATGGGCTTTGGCTCCACGATTTGAGCGTTGGACTTTGCCCTCATTAATCGCTTGTTTGATCAATTCCTTCAAAGCATTATTGGTCAGATCCAGCTCAGCCGTATTGCGCATTTCGCGAAGATCGTTAAAGATATCGGCGAATGGCACTGGCTCGCTATAAACGCCCATCACCTGATAGAACAACTGCCATTCACGTTCGCCAAAGCTGAAACCTTCGGTTGGTGCTGGCACAAGGATTGTTTCGCTCAACTCTTCGGGCAGCACATCGACGGCTGGTTGTTCGCTGCGGCTGCTGCCACGGCGGCGGCGACGACGGCCATTGCGGTCGCCACGTTCGCTGCTTGGGGCAACTTCCTCGCCATCGGCCAATTCCATCGGCTCATCGGCGATGCCAATCGTTTCGATCGTGATTGGGGCGATTGATTCGGCTTGCAACTCAAGCTCTTGTTCGAGTTCGCGTTCAGCCTCAACTGAAGGCAAATCTTCGGCAAATTGCGAAAGTTTGTACGGATCTTCATCGGGCAAAAAGACTTCGTTAACCGTGCCGCTGGTGAAGATTTGAATCTTGCCAAGTCGTTCGGCTTCGCGCACAAAATCGGTAAATTTGGTGAACGGCTTGCCTTGAGCATCGCGATAGCGGCTTTCCTTGAAGTTGGGCAGCAGTTCTTTCATCAGAACCTTGAGCGAGCCAAATGAAGTTACATAGCCACGTTTCCGCGCTAAGTGCAAAGCCTCAACCAACTTATCGTAAATTGCTGCGTCGGGATTGCTTGGGGTGGTTGCCACGACTGGCGCGGTGCTTGGCGCTGGCCGCACCACAATTTCGGGAGCTTTTTCAGCGGGCTTTTCAACCCGTGGTTCGGCTGTTTTCTCCGAACGTGAATCAAGCCGCTCAAAATTTGGCTCGGCATGCTTTTCGGGGCGTTCGCGTTCGCGGCGGCGATCATCGCGGCCATTGCGTTCGCTACGTTCAGCTCGTTCTGGGCGCTCGTTGCGTTCAACTCGTTCTGGTCGTTCGCTACGATCACTACGATCGTTACGTTCAACCCGTTCTGGGCGTTCGACCCGCTCGAAGGTTTTTTCGTGGCGCTCGTTGCGACGGCCACCCATCGGGCGAATATCGACAATTTGCTCGTAGAACAAAAATTCATCGGCACTTTGGGCGAGATGGCTGGAGGCAGCCCCGCCAATGCCAACGATAATCACATCTTTACCTTCTTGGCGTACACAATTGACCAAGGCGATAAAATCGCGGTCGCCAGTGATAAAGATATACGAACCAATGTTGGTGCGGGTGTAGAGCGTGCGCATTGCATCGATACACATGTGCATATCCACACTATTTTTGATCGGACGGCCCATGCGGCCTTCGTCCTTATCATAATAGTAGGTTGGCACATACATTGGCTCAATATTATTGGCAAACAAAGCGCTGGTAATCCGTGGGTAACGATACCAGTCGGCGTAAGCGCGAGCAACTACAACACGGCCATAGTCCTCGCAACGTTCCATCAAAGCTTCGAAATTAGGGGTAGCGTCGAACTTCTCTCGAACTGAAACATAAATGTTCTCGAAGTCGATAAAAACCGCAACATCCTGCTTGGGTTTGTTCATAGGGATTCCAATGTGCTCCTGGGCAGTCATTTTGGTTGTGGCATGCCATTTAATTCTGGCGAGTGATCGAGTACGGTCACCCATTACCACCTAAAACTGCCAACAATTAGGCAAAAACAATTTGACAAGTGACGACATCAAACCAGCTGGAATGATGTATTGTGTGGGCGGCATCGCCTCTCATGGGATACTCAACGCGGCTAGTATACCATATCATCGCGCTGTGTATAGTCCTAAATTTGCTAGCTGGGGATCGGGGATTGGGGATCGGGGCTCGGCCACCGAATTATATGGAGCAATCAACGGATTGAGGAATTGCTTCCGACCCCCAACAACCAACTACCGATCCCCTCTGTTACGTTTGACGCACATGCAATGGGTAGGTAGAATGATCAACGCTAGGCGAAACCGATTCGTCAGGCTCAAGGAGTAGAGTTATTCGTATGCAACAGCCATATAAAGCGGTTCAACCTCAATTATCGAAAATGCCCAAATATCTGTTTTTGACCATGCGCCCCAAGCAGTGGGTCAAAAATATTTTTGTGTTTGCGGGCTTAATTTTTGCCAATGATTTGCTACTAACCAACCCGCAAAGCCTGCTACGGGTGCTCGCAACCTTTGGTCTGTGGTGTTTGATCGCTAGCTCAATTTATTTGATCAACGATCTGGTCGATATTGAGAAGGATCGCGATCATCCTAAAAAGCGTTATCGCCCATTGGCTAGCGGCCATCTTGCCCCAAGTAGTGCGATTGTCGCAACCTTGATTTTCTTGGTTATCGGCTTGCCCTTGGCATGGATGCTTAGTCGGGGGGTCGCAATTATTTTGGCTGTGTATGTGGTGATGCAACTGGCCTATTCATTTCGACTCAAACATGTGGTGATTCTCGATGTGTTTATTATTGCGGCGGGCTTTGTGTTTCGCACAGTTTCGGGCGCGGTGGTGCTTGGCATCGATATTTCACCTTGGCTGTTGATTTGTACCGGCCTGCTATCGCTATTTTTGGCGCTTGCTAAACGCCGCCATGAGTTGGTATTGCTCGAAACTGGGGCTGGCAGCCATCGCCGTGTGCTCGATGAATATTCAACCGAGCTGCTGCAAGAGATGATTTCGCTGATTACCGCCAGCACCTTGATTGCCTATATTTTGTATACACTTGACCCAACTAATCCCCATATACCTAAGAGTCCCTTCCCATTAATGTTAATCACTGTGCCATTTGTGATCTATGGCATTTTTCGTTATCTCTACTTGGTCTATAAAAAAGATGAAGGCGGCAGCCCTGAGGAGTTATTGCTCAAGGATTTGCCAATGTTGGCCGATATTCTGCTTTGGGGCATAACGGTTGTATCGATTAGTTATATCTTTCGCCAATAGGAGTTGGTTATGCAAACATCGCGTTCACCGTGGTTGGATCGCCTGTTCCGCCTTGCAAATTTGGCGATTATTCCAGGCTGGCTGTTGATGATCGGCGCACCGCGTTCGCGCTGGACTCAACGGGTGATCAACGATGATCGTTTTTTTATTGGGATGGGCGGGCTTTATGCGGCGATGTTGGGTGGCGCACTGGTTGAAAACGAGGGCAATGGCTTTAGTTTTAGCTCGATGCTTAATCCAACCCTTGATTCAATCGGCAAACTATTTCAAGAAGGCGGCCCCAAAGGCACGTTTGCGGGCTGGACGCATTATTTGGTTTTTGATTTCTTCGTTGGGCGGGCGATTTTGCGCGATGCCCAAGAGAAACAAATTCCGCATTGGTTGGTAGTGCCTGCGCTGCTTTGCACCTTGATGAGCGGCCCCTTGGGCTTAGCCTACTATCAGGTGCTGCTGCGCCTGCGAGGTGCGGCATGAACGAGCGTCCAATCCGCCGAACGCCGTTAATCCGCATGTCGGATATCGTGCTACCTGGCCAAACCAATAATCATGGCACGATGTTTGGCGGCGAAGTGTTGGCGATGATGGACCGTGCGGCGGCGATTGCGGCGATTCGCTTTTGCCGTCAGCAAGTTGTCACGGCTTCGACTGAACGCATCGATTTTCGCACGCCAATTCATCATGGCGATTTGGTTGATATGTTGGCCAAAGTGATTTACACCGGCACGACTTCGTTGATTGTGCGGATTGATGCCTGGGCCGAAGATCCAATTTCGGGCGAGCGGCGCTGGTGTACGACTGGCTTTTATTCGATGGTTTCGGTCGGAATTGATGGCCGTCCAACCGCAATTCCGCGTTTATTGGTCGAAACGCCAACCGAACAGGCCGATTGGGAGCATGGGGCTAAGATCAAAGCTTTGATCAGCGAACGACTCAAAGCCAACGATGCGCCAATTCCTGCCGACCCACTAACATTCTAAATGCGTAGCTTTTGTAAACGTGTTGGGCGGCTTGCTCAGCACGTTTTTTGATCGATGAGGGAATTATGCAAGCAATTATATTTGAGCGAGCTGGTGATGCTGATGTGTTGCAATTGGCCGAAGTCGCCGATTTGCAGCCGCAAGCTGGCGAATTGTTGATTCGGGTCTATGCGACTGCCGTTAATCGTGCCGATATTTTGCAGCGCCGTGGCATGTATCCAGCGCCAGCGGGAGCCTCGGAGATTTTGGGGCTAGAAATTGCCGGCGAGGTGATTGGCCATGGCGCAGGTGTTGCAACTCCAGCGCTTGGCACGCGCGTTTGTGCCTTGCTGCCAGGTGGCGGTTATGCTCAGCAAGTGGTGATTCCGGCTGAGCTAGCCATGCCGATTCCGGTAAATTTGAGCTACGAACAGGCTGCGGCGATTCCCGAAGTGTGGATGACCGCCTACGATAATTTGTTTAATTGGGGCCGTTTGAGTGCTGGCGAACGCTTGTTGGTGCATGGCGGCAGCTCAGGCATCGGCACTGCGGCAATTCAGCTGGCGCGATGGCGTGGCGCTGAAGTACTGATCACTGCTGGCTCTGAGGCCAAAATTGCCCGTTGCCGCGAATTAGGGGCAGGCGCAGGCATCAACTATCGAACTGAACACTGGCCTGAACGGGTGCAAGCACTAACTGAGCAGCAAGGCGTTGATGTGGTTTTGGATATGCTAGGAGCCAGTTATTTCAACGATAACTTAGCCAGCTTGCGGGTTGGCGGGCGCTTGGTGATTATTGCAACAATGGGCGGAGCACAAACTGAGCTTGATCTACGCACATTGATGCTCAAACGCTTGACAATTTGTGGTACGACTTTGCGTGCTCGCCCGATTGCCGCCAAAGCTGCGTTAACTCAACAAATGCTGGCCGATGTGTTGCCACGCTTTGCCGATGGCACATTTCAGCCAGTGATTGAAGCAGTGTTTGATTTGGCCGAAGCCAGTGCTGCTCATCGCTTGCTGGAATCAAGCCAGCATGTAGGAAAAATTGTGCTGCGAGTAGCCTAGAAGAGCATAGAGCATAGAGCATAGAACATAGAACATAGTTTGAACCACAAAGGCCGCTAAGGGCTGAAACCGCGAAGAACACGAAGAGCACGAAGTTAATTTTTTAGCCATCAATTATTCCGAGAGCCAACAGCCCAAAGCCTATAGCCAATTTCTTCTGCGTTAAAAACCGATCCCCATCCCCCAACAACCGATCCCCAACTCCTATGTTCTATGCTCTGTTTAGCCATTTGGCAATTTTTGATGGGGAAAAACCTTGACGGCTGAGCCTTTAGCCAAGACGACTGAATAGGGCGTTTCGTTTGCTAACCAAGCCCATTGCGGGCCATAAATCGTGCCCCAATCAAATTGCAGTTGATAACGCTCCACCGGATAAACATCCCACTCTGGATGTTCAACCCGATAGACGATTGGCTTGCCGTTGCGTTTGCGGCCAAAACCCCATTCGTGCTCCTTGAAAAAGTGTTCGGTGCTATCGGCGGCTGGGTGATAGAACTGTTTGCTGGCGCTCAGTTTGACCAAATTGGTTTGACCTTGCCAATATAAATTGTGCTCTACTGTGATTTGGCTAGCGCTGTGCTGGATATGACTTTGCAACGGTGCGGCAACATACGGCTCGTTGTAAATGACATTGGCTAAGGTGGCGACCAGCCATTGAGGCACGATTTCGCGCACAAACACCACCCCGCGTTGCTGACCACGGCGCACATAAAAACGCAAATTCATCTCGGCAAAATTGCGAAAGCCCGGCCAAGCCACACCTAAAACCTTGGTTTTTAGAAAATCAAACACCACCAAGCTTACGAACGCCGAGCCATCACGCCGATCAAGCTCTAAGCCAGTTGGCAAATAGGGCTGCAATAATTGATCGGGTACCGCATACGAGAATAAGCCTAAATTCGCCCATTCTGCTGATAGAAATGCGATTTTCATCGTTGCTCCTTTTTTGATTAGGATTCAGGCCTCAGGGGGTAGGGTTCAGAGCGAGGCGACAGAGTTCAGGGGTTGGGTTTCACTCGCGCGTACTATCCCATAGCCCAAATGCCGAACCCTAATTTTGTTACAGATTGTTAGGATTAGGTTCCGATAGCCCATAGCCTAGAGCCAAATCTCTGTGTGCTAAACCCTGACCCCTGAATCCTGACCCCTGATCCCTATTTTGACTTCTGACTTCTGACTTCTGACTTGCCCCCTATGTTCTCTGTTCGTCTGCTATACTTGGGCCAATCGTTCTCTAGCTTCGGTAGGCCGATTGATGCAACCTGCAAGCCTCAGTGTACTAACCCCAACCCCACTGTATCCAGCCCATGCTGGTGCAAAAAATCATAGTTTGAATGCGCTAGGTCAATTAAGGAATTATTATACTGTCGATAGTTATTGTTTAGCCAACCAACCGCAAGCAGTTGATTGGGGGCCGTTGCCGCAATGGTGTCGTGATCTACAGGCCTTCGCGCCAACCAAACCTCATCGTCGGGGAATTGATCCGCCAGCGGTGCATTTGGAGTTTTCGCAGCCGATGCGCGATTATTTGCAACAGCGCTGGGCGACCAATCTACCAGATTTGCTCCAACTTGAAGGTACAACCATGGCCCAATATGCCCCATTTGCCCGTCGTTTGGGGCTAAAGGCGATTATTTGTACTGTGCATCAAGTTGGCTTTGTGGCCCAATGGCGACGGTTGCAACGCGAAAAACATTGGAAACTGCGTGCTCGCCGCTTGGCTGGATTGCTCAGCTTATGGCTATATGAGCAGCGAGCCTTGCGCCAGTGTGATTTGTTGGTTACGCTGAGCGAAACTGATCAACGTACTCTAAATCGTTGGCAACCAAAACTCAACGTCGTCACTATGCCAGCAGGAGTTGATTTAAGCCAATGGCCGCTATGTCGCCAGCCTCAGGCTCCGCAACAAGTGTTGTTTGTGGGCAACTATTTTCATCCACCGAATGTTGAAGGGGCGTTGTGGTTGGCGCGTGAGGTTTGGCCGTTGGTTCAAGCCCAAATGCCCGAAGCCCGCTTGATGCTGGCGGGACGTAGCCCTACGCCTGAAATTCAACAACTTGCGAGTGCTACAATTCAAGTGCCTGGCACAATTGACGATTTAGCTGATGTTTATCGTCAAAGTCGGGTGGTGGCAGCGCCAATTTTTTGGGGCAGCGGCGTGCGGATTAAAATTTTAGAGGGCTTAGCGACAGGTTTGCCTTTGGTAACGACAAGTTTGGCGGCTGAAGGCTTGGCACTTACCCACGAAACCCACGCCCTGTTTGCTGAAACGCCACAAACCTTTGCCGCAGCGCTTGTGCGCATATTGCAAACACCACGTTTGGCCGAACAACTCGGCGATGCAGGCAGGCAATTGATCGCCCAACATTACGATTGGCAAGCAATTGGGCGACAATTATCCCAGCACTATCAGCGCCTACTTTAGCAAGGAGCTTCTCCATGGAAATGGATCATGTTGCAGTTGTAGTTAATAATATTGCTGAATCAACGGCTTGGTATGTTGAGCAATGTGGGGCGCAGGTATTATATGCTGATGAGACATGGGCTTTTTTGCGCATCGGCCAAGGGAAATTAGCTTTGGTCATGGCCTATCAACACCCGCCGCATGTGGCAGTACGGGTTGATGAAACGCAATTAAATGCCTTAGCAACCCAACATAACCAACCAATCGATCGCCATCGCGATGGCACAAAAGGCTTTTATCTACGCGACCCAAATGGGAATATGCTCGAAGTTATTTGTTATCCACCTGCTGAAACGGTCTATAACAAAGGTTGATTGTTGTGGTTGCGACCCGAACATCTGCCTTTTGTTAAGCTAATAGCCGATAACGATATGCTCATTTGGGTTAAAAAAAGCGATCAGGCGACTACCGCCTGATCGCTAAATTGATCCCTTATCTTTTATGTTCTATGTTGTAAGTTTGATATCCTGTGGGCCACCCCAGTTCCGGCTGGGATTAATCAGATTGGGAATAGCCTCGTAAAACATGCGCACTGAATGTTCTTCACCAGCTGCAATGTGTTTATAGACCTTGTTGAAGGGATAAACCCAAATATCGCCGCCTTGAACTGGTAGCGCAATACCCCAATCGTTGCTTTCGTGTTCGTGGCCCCAACGCCCGCCGTAGTTGGCAATAATGCAGGCTCCGAGAAATGCCCCAAGCGATTGAACCAAGTTGGGTGGTACTTGCTCAGGCTCATAATTTGGGCGAATTTGTTCGATATAGGTATTGAGCCACTTTACCGCCACGTGATTATATTCAAGCTCAATTCCAAGCTGGCTTTGCACCGAGCGCACAAAGTGTTGCGCCAAGTGCTCTAATCCAGCAACGATGTTCTGCTGTTGCGACATAGCTGACCTTAATGGTTATTTGGTGGCCTGTTCGAGCACGCGCAAGGTGATGTTGGGCACACCAAAGGGTAATGGATGATTATTCGGCATTGGTTTCAAGCGACTATTGCCCGATTCATGCTCCAAGATACCAATGACTTGGCCTTGGTAAAACGGCACATACAGGGTTGGTTTATCGGGTACACATAATTGGACCGCGCCAGTGGCACTGCGTTTATGCACATCGTTGACTATTTGTTGCAACATCGTTTTAGATGCAGCAATCGCCACAGGCCGACTGGGATCAGCCCCCACAATCGCGGCACATGCATCGATCAAACGGGCAGGAGTTTGGTAGAGATCAGGCTGGGAATGAGCATTGGCCAAATGTTGTAACGCCTGATTAGCGCTATACCACTGATCGTTGGACAAATCTTGGGCATGCACGCCACGCAGATGGCCCTCGCTGAACAGCACAATCCCCATCACAAAACCTGTGCTTTGTGGCCCAGGTTGATAGTAGACATAACCAGAAAAACGTCTAGTTTGCAAATATTCCAACTGCTTGCCCAAGGGCAGGCTTTGCAATTGCTTGCTACTATTGGGGTCGTGTTCGCCTGGTGGGAGCACCAACGAACGCCGCACTGGCTGGGGAATTAACGCAGCCTTTGGAATTGGCGCAGCACTGAGTCCGAAAAACTCCAGCGCAAAATCGTGCTCAGGTGGGCGATTTAAAATTTCGCCCTCGACCATAATCGTTAACAAACGATCAAAATTTGCCACCATGTCGGCATTAATACTATGCGCTGGTTTAAATAAATTATCGGCAGCATTCCACTCGAAATGGCCCGAACGCCGCGTCAACAGCCAATCCACCGCATCTTCGCCAATTTGGCCATGTGGGTCTACTTGGCCATGGCGTAAAATCCCATCCACAAAAAATAAATGCACCCGATCTATGTGATCGATCCATGTGAGTCGGCCCGATAATTGTCGCCGTTTCACGGTTTCAACCACTTGTGGTAGATCGTGAAGGTGCGGGATTGCCGCCAATGAATTCATAACATCCTCCACACCAAACAAGTAGCCCGCTGAGTGATTGTATAAGTCTGATTAATTTTCTGCATTCTGTGTTTGCCACCATCCACCGAGATACCACCCGCAGAAGCCACAGAGCAACACAATTAAGGCTGCGCCGTTCAGTTGCAATGCAAGTGGGGTTGTTGCAAGTAAGGTTAGGGCGGCTGGTACAATGTTTGCCAACCATAAAGCAACAGTTAAAGCCAAGCCATTCCAGCGCAGCATGCGGCCAAGCCAAAAGCTCAACAGCACAGCTAGCCCTAAAACGAGCCATTGAGCTGGTTCGCGCAACGGCAAGAGGACCAACGCCATTCCAAGACAGGTAATTGCCAAGGCGATCTGCTGCTTCCCACGTACTACCCATGTTAGCATGCTCAGGCTACCGATCAAGAGCAAACTTGTGGTAATTGCATCAAATGTTGCTTGTAATAGTATATCAAGCATTGCTGATTGTGCGTTCAGTGGTTGAACGCTGGCCCAAAACCCAGCTTTGGCGGTCGTAAAGCCAATGCTGCTACGAATCAGCAAGATCCATGGCACGATCAAAATCCCTAACACAATGCTTTCGCGTCGTAAAACTTGTGCTCGATCGGCCACAAAATCTTGAATTCGATGCGGAATTGCCCGAATAAAGGCCTCAAGCGGCAATTGTTGCTCGTTTTTGGTCAGGTTCCAAGCGGTCGCCGCGCCTGCTCCCAACAAGGCTAGCTCGCCACCATTCAAGATGGCATTAGCCAAGGTTTGGCTGATGGCTAGAATAAAGCGTGGTAGTTCGCTAACTTGGGCAAATGTCCAACGCCCAGCACCCTGAATTACGTAGCCAATCCCAGCAATGATCCCTAGCCAAACCCATGGCCAAAGCTCGGTACGCCGCCGAAAAATGCCAATCAAGCCCAAAATTGGCAAGATTGTGGCCGGAATGCCACGCAAGGCGCTGCGCAAACTACTCAGAATGCTTTCGCTCAAGGTGGTTTGGTCGCGCTCACGCCGATATTCCGGTGGGGTGTACATCGAGGGCGAACTAGTAATTACTTGATCGCCAGCTACGGTTACCTCGAAGCGCCGATAGGCCTCGCCAATCCATGGCATTTTGGTTTGCCAGACAAAGCTATAATCGCTGCGATTGGGCTTTTGGCTGGTGCTAGTATTGCTCAACTCATACTGATCAAGCGCAATAAATTGGCTGGCATGGGTGGTTGCGATCGTTTGCGCTTGTTCGAGCGTGGTTGAAATCGCCTTGGCATTTTCGGGCAAACTCAAGCGATACGATAGCAAACGCCCAGCCGGATCGAGATACACCAACCAATTGTACTCAGGTCGATCCCAATTCGACCAGCGCACGCTCCAAGCGCGAACTGTGCCTTTTTCAATCGCCGCAGCGTTTTGCTCAGGGTCTAGTTGATCATAAATATAGGCCAAATCAAGGTCAACCCAATCGGCCACAACCGTAACACTGGGGTTCAAGCCTGTCAGATCGATCTTAAGCTCTTGGGCGAGGGCTTCGGTGCGGGTAACCATATCTTGGCGCACGCCGTTGCGAGCCAAGGCGGGCGCACGATTCAGCCCAATTACCAGCAACAAAATGACCGCCAATCCCGATAAACCTGCAAACAGCTTCCAATCACTTCGCCATTGCCAGCTTAATTGGGGCACAACTGGCTCAGGCACTTGCGGCGGCAGCGCAGCCCGAATCGTATTATCGTTTTCAAGCGGAATTCCCCGCAATTGGCGAATGATGGCAGGAACCAGCAACCATAACACCAAGGCGGCGGCGGCAATTCCGCTAAGCAAATAGAAGTTATTAGTTTTCCAAAAGAGTGGCACGTATAGCGAGGCATTGTAGGTATAGTGAGCAGCAATTGAGGCCAATACGCCGTAGCGCACACTCAAAAAGCCAAACAAAATCCCAATAATGCTTAATTCAACCACGCGAATATAAAACGGATGTTGAGGATAGGTAGCGTGTAGCGAAGCCCAAACCACGGCTGTCACAATGATTGCTAGCTTGGGTCGGCCAAAATAACGGGTCAACACCGTAATCCCGCCCAAGCGAAAGATCAATTCCTCGCCGATCGCAGGTAACAAGCCCAGCGCCATGCCATATAGAGCAGGAAACGGCGTAGCGATCGTATCATCGTACAAAGGCGTAACGGGCGACCACACCCCAAAATAGCGACTACCCAAGGCATAAAAGGCCGAAACAAAGCCTAGCTGGAAAATTCCAACCAAGCCGCCAATCCATAAAGCCTGCACGACTGGGCGACTCACTAAACCACGGCGGGTCAGGGTTTCGCTCAACGAAACGCTGCCCTCGGTTTTTTCCCAAACTAGCGCCTCGCCAGCCATACCCGCCAAGAGGATCGTAGTGGCGATGGCAACAAGCTGACCAACATAGCCACTGAGCACATTGCCCCAGTAAACCGGCAGGCTTTGGTTAATATCATAATGAGCTAAATCGAGCGGAATGCTGTTGAGCATGACCAACACGCCAACCACGGCAACTGCCGCAAATAGGCGCAAGGCCCAACGCCAGCGTAATCGCCCCCGCCGTGCCTGAATAAACCAAGCCACGCCAATCAAGGCTGTCAGGGCATAGGTCAGCGTCCAGCCAGTGTGGTTGAGAATACCACCACGGCGCAGTTGCCAATCTTTATCCAAATACCACGATTGGGGCAGCCAATAATACTCGCTCAATTGGCCCAGTTCATTACCTGCAATCGTAACGCTGTAGCGATATTGAGCCTCAGCATCGCTGATATCACGGCGCTGCCAAGTAAAGGTATGGTCGGTGCGGTTGGGCTGTTGTGTGGTAAATTGATCGAGCAAGGTTAATTGATCAAGCGGAATTGGCAATTGGTCTTGCGCTATTAACAAGGCCTCGGCTTGGCTCAACTTGGCTCCGCTGGCTTCATCGGGGCGTATATGATTAATTGCTAAGATGCGGCCTGTGGTTGGCGAAATGCTGACCAACCATTGCTCCGGATCAAGCTCACGCCAAAACCGCACATTCCAACTAGCCAGATTAAGATCTTCATCAACCCGTTGATTGAGCAATTCGCGACTGTGTTCGCGAATCAAATACGATTGAGCATCGTTGTTTGAGCCAAAGGTGATTGTTTGGGTAAATTGGCTAGGATCGCCGCCTACGCCTAACACTGCATACACCGAGCCATTCAAGGCAGCATCACGATCCACGTTAAAGCGAATCTCGGCCATAGGCGTTGATTCAGTAGCAAAGACAATCGCTAAGAAAATGCCAAATAAGGCTAAAAGGAAAAAACCTGGGGGAATCAGTCGTTTGGTATCGGGCTTGTGCACGCCATCCCTCCATCGCTGTTTGGTTGCTAGCCTAAGTATAAAGCTAAATGAGAGCATAGAGCAAAGAACATAGAACATAGGAGTTGGGGATCAGCTGTTGGAGGTCGGGGATCGGAATTAACGCAGCGGCGCAGAGAAAGACGAGAGGTCAGGTTTCAGTGGCTAGCGGGCCGGGCTTTGGAATAAGTAGCCTTCGCGATCTTCACGTCCTTCGTGGTTTCAAGCTTCGTGTTCTTCGAGATTTCAAAACTGATCCCTTACCCATAGGTAGTAACAACTTAAACTCTGACAGTGTTTGTTGAAGAACTTTGTGGTGTGCTGGAAGCAATCACCCAACTAACACCACGAGGCTCTGATGTAGTCACTATTTGATGGAGAACCGTTCCTATCCGTATCCGTTCCACCTGGCATAGCCTACGCCTGAATTCAGCCACTAGTGATTATAAACAATCTCGATGTATTGCCATCACTATGAGCATAAGCTATGTATTGGTAGCATGCTGTCGCACGAAGGTCGCATCTATCGGCCCATCCAGTGTCCAACCAATTCAAACACTTTGTGGTTATAAAAGTCCAACATCTCCGTCATATAGACAGTTCCTCAGCACCGATGAATGGCAGTGATGTTGTTAAACTAGCAGGCATTGGTCTGTCACCGTGAACTGGTGCATCAGGTGATTTATGGCGGCAGATGCGCTGTATGCATGGTCATTTCCGTAGACATTTCGTGTAGCGCAGTGGAGATTGTCCCTCCGCATCAGCCGTCGCACCCAATGGTGGCAAATCCGCACACTCTGCTGATGTAAGCTTGCCTGAATCACATAGCTGCTGTAGCGAAAGTTGCTGGTGATTAATTGGCTATCCTAATTGATAGTTTACACTACACATAAACGCTCAGGACGACTAATCATTAGGTTGCCAGTGAGATGGTATCCATCTTTATTGATACCATCCATATGTCTCGTAGGTAATTACACAAACTTACTTACGAGTAAGTTTGTGTAATTACCCCAATTATATTTAAGGAGCGTTAGTGTTAGCTATATACGGAATCTCAGGTAAGCACGATCATCATAAGATGTGCGACCTTCCCCTAATCCTTTTACTGCTTTAAATATTCTCATACAAAGAGGATCTTCCTTAAGAATAGTTGCTAATATCGCTTCCGACTCCATCAAAGTAGATCGGACATCAGGATAGCCATCACTAGCTAACACAACTTCGTTTGTTTTTCCAATAGCCGTTACTGTAATAAGATTCTTGGGAATATCGAATCCATCAACAACTCCAAAAGCATATGGGCTATTAATTGGTGAATTCTGGAATATGCCTTGTCTCTGAATTAGTGATGAAATAAACTTTCTTCCTAGATCTGACTCCATAATCTGATTAGGCTGTTTACCTTCTATTAGTTCAAGTTCTAGATATAATGCACGCGTATTAACTACAATATCATCAATCA
Organism: Chloroflexota bacterium; assembly: GCA_020161265.1. Lineage (NCBI taxonomy): Bacteria > Bacillati > Chloroflexota > Chloroflexota bacterium. Next base: position 511,768 of record JAIUOC010000003.1, read on the forward strand.
GCATACGGTTCACATAAACTTTTCCATCAATCAAACATTGTACATCCCCTATAGACCAAACTTCTCGATGATAATCACTGTATAATGATATAGTAGCGCTAAAACGTTCTGCTGTGTTCTCCTTTAAGTTCTCATATATTCCATTTTTTTGGTAATAATCAGCTATACTTAATGTCAATGCTGCTACAGCTTCGTCAAGAGAAGCAGTTCTTGGGAGGACTTTTATTGCATTTTCTAGTAGTATAGTAGCCATCTTTCCGCTTGTTTTTCCTTCCCATAGTTTTCCAAATTTACTGCTAACACCATCAATCACGCAAGCAAAATGATCGTTTATGAAAATCGAGTCTTCACATCCGTCCATATCGCCGTTTTTTGATTCCATAAAAGATTCTATGACTTGCATAAGGTACTCGCTTTCTATGTTGCATGAAGAATAATTCGAATATAGGTGTTATGAGCCAACCAATATAATATCATCGATTATATGACTATTATTTTGGTAATCTACCTTTACTAATGCCTGAATAATGCCTTTTTTTCGCTCGTTACATAACCTTTCCATGTTAATAGGATCACTAATAAAGTCAATTGCTCCACGGGAACCAATGCCGTGTATTCCTGTGAATAATACAACATTGCATTCATTATTTAAGGGATTAGGCATAGAAATAATTAATCCATAATCGTATTGATCATCATTTCCACGGTATTCAGGATTATCTCTTGATGAAGTTATATTCGTTCCAAGTTGATGATCGTATATATAATATATACCTAAATCATTTGTTTTGAACTCATATCTAAGTTTCTTATTATGATTAGAAAGGAGTCTATTGACGATAGCACTCCTCTTTGGTCCACAAATTGATATAATATTTCTAGATCGAATATGTATCTCTATATTACTGTTTTGATCAAGTAATTTGTTTTCACTTACAATATCGAAGTCTTTATCTTGCTCTTTTCCTGTCTTATATAATAAGACAGCTGCTTTTGTGACGTTTTCAACATCTTCATAAGGAATGTTATAAGAAGATCTAGTAGGATCATTTATAGCTGAGTGGAGTACATAGATACTCTTTGTGCTTGATCCTAAAAAACTAATTAAAACTTTATTTATCTTACGTTTTTTACGCCAGTCAGTAAGCCTTTTAAAGAAATATCCTAAGGCAATACCTATTGATGTGGCGATAAGATTAATTATGATATCTTTGATACTATCAATGCCGACGAGAGATAATAGCCATTGCATATAAAATCCTCATCATCAATAAAACTAAAGATCTATATTAAAAGAATTGTGAATCTGGAGTAATAGATTGACCATTTAAATGGATATTTGAATCAATAATAGACTTGCGGCTGATATAACAATCCTCAATAACTGCACTGCGTATGATACAATCTGATTCAATCTTACTGTTATGTATAACAGCTTTTGGGCCTATTATACAGTTATTTCCTATTTTAGTCGGGCCACTAATAATAGTTCCTGGATAAATTGTCGTATCCAATCCTATCACAACATCTATATCGATATATGTGGTCGTTGGCTCAACAATCGTAATGCCATTGAGCATATGTTTGCGATTAATTATTTCTCTTATTTTTGCATATGTAGAAGACCAAGTTTCATTATCTACTACTTCTACAATTTCTGATTTATCTATAGGATCTATAGACGTAATATATTCATTATTAACATCTGAACTATATATATTTGTGGAATCAAAAATATTTTCTAAATCATATGTCTCCCCATAAGGAAATAGTCTATTTATCAACATGATTTTACTTGAATTCCATTGTTGATTGTTCAAAGGATTTAATTTTGTAGTATCAATATATACTAATTTTTTATGTAATATAGAATTTATCAGTAATTTAATAGTCTTTTCTGAGAGTAAAGGAAAGAATCCATTAATTAAAAGAATAGCATCATAATTATCGAAAGCGCCGATTCTTATCTTATCGGCACCATCTTGGATAAATTCAACTTTCTTTCTATTGGTAAGCTCAATAGGTATATTTGTTAATCCTGTAATTAATATTAATTCAATATCGTTTAATGTATATAATGTTTCGATGCAATGAGTTATAATTGGTTTACCTGCTAATTCTCGAAAAACCTGAGAACTCATTATTTTTTGGCTTTTATTACTATCCAATGAAATTATTGCTATAATTCTCATAAATGCTCCTTTGGGTGATTTCTATATAATATTGAATTTGAATAAATAATATATAGAAAATATTACGAGAGTGTTAGTAATATAATGTAAATCCTAGTGATTTAGCAGATTCGTCTATTATTCTCCAGATAACTGTACTATGTGTATTTAGAGCAACTGAATTATCTGCCTCAAATCTTATGCTAAGTGCAGGTTCAGTATTGGCGGCTCGTACAACTCCACGGCCTTCAGGAAAATAAATTTCTACACCATCCAGAGTTGTAAATGTATACTCTGTTGAGTATAATCGTTCTTTGAATTTCTCTATTACATTAAATTTTAGATTGTCTGGGCAAAATGGACGACTTTCTGGTGTAGTAATATAACGAGGTAAACTTTCGATTAATAATTGAAGGGATGTCTGAATCTTTGAGATTAGTTCAACAAGGCGACAAGATGCATAGATTCCATCATCATAACCTAGATAGCGATCCGCGAAGCACATATGCCCGCTACTCTCACCACCTAGAAGAGCATTCTCTTTAACCATCATTTGTTTGATATAAGAGTGTCCTGATTTACACCATAAGGGGATACCATTATTTTTTTGTACCTCATCAAATAAAGTCATCGATGAAAGAACATCAAAAACGATTTTACCTTCACTTTTTTCTTGTAATGATGTTAACACATCTCTAGCAAATAGTGCAAGAATATAGTCTGGCGAGATATATTTGCCTTTATGGTCAACTACTACAAACCTATCACCATCTCCATCGTATGCAATACCAATATCAGCGTTAGATCTAACTACATGCTCTTGTAGATTAACCAAATTTCCTGCAACCTGTGGATCTGGTCGATCAAATGGATAGTTTGTACTGATATTACAGTGAACAGTATCTACAACTGATGCAATTTTCTCCATTATTCTGGGAGCGATTAGACTTGCTGCTCCGTTTTGACAATCAATAACCACTTTGACTTTCGATTCAATTCTTAAGGATTTGATAATATAGTCGATGTAATCATCCGCAATATTTATCTTATCTTCAATGAATCCTAATTTGGATAAGAAATCATTATTCTGAATAATATCGCGTATTTTTAGAATATCTCCTTTTGATAAGGATGTACTTCCGTAGCAAATTTTTAGACCATTATATTTAGCAGGAAGATGGCTTGCTGTTACCATAGCTCCAAAACCTTTAATAGTTCTTGTAACACTATAATAGAGTACTGGTACAGGAACCATCCCAAGATTATATACCCTACATCCAGTTGAAACAAGTCCCTGAATAAATGCTTGAGCAAAGTCACTGGATGAAGGTCGAGTATCAAATCCTACATAGATTTCGTCCTGACCTTGTTGTTGAATAAATGTTCCGTAGCCTTTCCCAAGTAAATAGTATATATTATTAGTAAGATCGACTTCGACTAGACCGCGAATATCATTACTTCGGAAGATATTTTCTGGAATAGCAGTATTCATTACTTATCCTTTTCATTCAGAGAAGAAAGTACATTATCTTGTTTTACAAAGAATCGACTTTTATCAGGAATATCTTGATCAACAATTGTTCCTGGTCCTATAATACATTCTTCTCCTATCTTTATTCCAGGCATTAGTGCAGCATTGATACCAATGAATGTTCCAGCCCCTATCATAGCACCCAACTTATCTCTTTCTGTATCAATACGATCACCCTTTATAGCGGAATAGATATTTTTATAGTCTACTCTAAGATTTGCAGTGATCGAACCAGCAGCCAAATTAATATATTGTCCTGGCCTATTATCGGCAAGAATACTATCAAGCGCTTTACTACTATGTAGTCTAGCTCCTTGACCTATGTAACTTCTGTTAACTTCTGATCCTAGTCCAATCTCACAATTACTGCCTATCATTGAATGGCGCACTTGCGCAAATTGCCCAATTAAAGATCCTTTACCAATATATACCGGTCCTCTAATATCAGCTCCTTTGAAAATTCTTACTCCATCCTCAATGATGACAGGTCCGACAATATTGGCCCCATCTTCAATTTTCGCACTTTGCGATATATAGCTCTCATGCATAATATGTAAATAGTAATCCATAGCACGTAAGATATGCCAAGGATACTTTATTGGATTCCATGAACCATTATATGGTACAGCTTTATATGATGATTTCTTCATCATCTTCGCCATGGCACGTTCATAATGGTCGTCTGTCTTTATAGAAGAATCTTTGTATTCATTATCGATATAATATAATAACTCATCTAGATTAGGGTGTATATGTGCTACTATATTAACAAGATCGCTTGGTTCTAAACCCGGCTTTGGTTTTTCAACGATATCCATTATCGTCATATTTCCATCTACTACAAGATATCCACCAGGAAAATAACTTTTTACTTTATAAGCAGCAATCCAGGTTGCTGTTTGATCTGTATTGAAGGATTGAAGTAGGGAATGATGGAATGAAGAATCAAAAATGTCATGTACTTGACACAGATAAATTGGAAATGTTCCTGAAATTGGTTTTAAGCTAAGGAGAGCGTCTCCCATACCTTTTTGATTAGATTGAATAGTCACCTTAAAATCTATATTGCGATACTGTATACTTAATGTTGATAGAATTTCTTCAATAGATGATTTATTGCTAATATTGCAGATGACTACAATATTAGTGAATCCTAGGGTAATATATATATCCAACTGCTGTTCAAGTAATGATTTTCCCAAAAAATTTACTAACGACTTATCCTTGATAGGCCATAACCGTGAGCTAGACCCTGCCGCCAGTATAACCAACATTGGCATATTCCTGTTAATCATTAAACCACCTTAATAGCTAGTACCATACCCTTATCAGCAGATTTCAGACCTTAGCCTTTGCAGTTCCACTATCCAAACTGACTAGTGCGTCTACTACAATAGCTGGTTCTATGAGTCCAGCTTGGATTGTACCCAAGTTTCAGCTGGATGAACTAGCCTTTCTTTTGGTAGACCCTGCTTGGAGTTTGATATTCTGCCTATATGATACCGAATGCGGTATTTGTGGGTAAGGCGTAAAGATATTGTTAACAAACAAAATATATCAGAGAATTACGATGACTTCTTGCTGGTTTGCGGATCGTTCGCACCTGTATATGTTGCTCGATTCCACTCTGACTGATCGCGTTGCCGCAGCATAGCGGTAACGTGCTATTTGATAGGGATAGGTGAAAGAGTGGCAATGAGACTATGGGTGGTGGGGTTATGATGAAATATGGCGTACAACTTTATCTCCTCATAGATCATACACTTGACAATAAAAGACGAAACCCCCATGTATAGATGTGTTTGGCAACCATTAGTAGGAGTTCAGTTGATGTCCAGTATACCATTTTTTGGGGTGATGACCAATATCTGTGTTCTTATTGATGATTGGTATCCATCAACTCATGCCCACACAATGGTATAAGTCTCAAGGCTAGCCCTAGTCCTAGTACCACGCGAGATGCAGACCATTCTGTTGGTCATGGAGGTAGTTCCATTTCCCAGTGAAAAGGCTTCTTAGGCTTTCTCTAGTCAGTTCATTGTGATCTTGTTTAGCCTTGTCTCCTCAAATTCAAAATTTTCATTGGTATTCCTATGGATTGTGAGATCCTCTCCCTTATGTATGATACATATCATACTCCACTCATTAGGAGATTGTGGACTCCCCACTAGTCATTCTTGATACCGAACCGATTTCGATGATTGACTATACCTGTACAAAAACCAACCTGACTTTGTTTGATGTGCGACTTAAGGCTCTCACGCTAGCTGAAAACTGCACTATTTTATGTATAAACTGGCGATGTCACTACCCTCGACCACATTCCTACGGTCTATGACCTTGTATTAGCAGCTACGGATGAGCGAGTCACTACTGATGAAATACTGGATCATATCCTCAATGCGGATGTCTGGGCGGATAAAGATTTTCTTGAGGAACTACCGCCGTAAACAGGTGCAAGGCCCAACGCCAGTGCAAACGCCCTCGCTGCGCCTGAATAACCCAAGCACCCCAATCAAGGCAGTCAGGGCATAGGTCAGCATCCAGCCAGTGTGATTGAGAATGCCGCCACGGCGTAGTTGTCAATCTTTATCCAAATACCACGATTGGAGCAGCCAATAATACTCATCACGTTGACCCAAGTTGTCGGGAAGTATGAGTAATCTCTAACTTAAAGGCGCAGAACGATGAAGGGGCTAGGGATCAGGGATCAGGGAAACGCAGTGGCGAAACACAAAGTCGATTGGCTATCGCAGCAACATTAAGCAAATCTGTGAAATCTGTGGCTAAAAACTTAACCTTCGTGCTCTTCGTGTCCTTCGTGGATGGACACCTGGCCCCCGATCCCTAACAACTGACCCCTCAGCTAGCACTTGTCGAAATATCGAGATTAGGGTATTGTTTGCAAGCGCGGCCTGTAGGTGTCGCCCACCAACCCCCCACTTAAAGGAGCAGAAACACTCATGTCAGAAATAATGGACAAAGTTCAAGCAATTATTACTGCGATTATTACTGCGTTAAGCTACCCCGGCATTGCGTTGGTGATGTTTGCCGAAAACCTCTTTCCCCCGATCCCTTCAGAATTGGTGATGCCATTCGCTGGTTTTATCGTTGGCAAAGGTGAAATGAACCTTGTTGCAGTGTTATTGGCTGGCACTATTGGCGCAGTGTTGGGTGCTCTGGCGCTCTATTATATTGGCATGTGGGCCGACGAAACGATTATTCGGCGCTTTATTCGCCGCTATGGCAAATTCTTCTTTATCAGCGAAGCTGATATTGATAAAACCTTGGGCTTCTTTGCTAAATATGGTGAAATCGTCGTATTTACTGGGCGCTTGATTCCCTTGGTGCGTAGTTTAATTTCAATTCCGGCAGGCATGAATCGTATGCCTATGGGGCGCTTTTTGCTCTGGACGACCTTTGGCTCGTTGATCTGGAATGGCATTTTGACCTATGCTGGGATTGTGCTTGGTTCGCAATGGGAAAATGTGCTTGGCTTAGTTGACCGCTATGAAAAAGTTGCCTTGGGGATTATTGCCCTGGGCCTGATTTGGTTTGTGGTAAACCGCGTACTCAAAGTTCGCCGCAACCGCGCTGCATCCAAGCAGGTCTAGCCGAAAGCCCTTCCCCCGACCGATTGCAAATCAATCACGGTACGTATCATAGAGTGCGTACCGTGATTTGCGGTTAATAAGGAGTTGCCATGGCGGTTTTTGTTGAACAAGAAGCCATTTTAGAATTGTTACAAACCTCGCGAGCAGCTAGCTTGGCGGCGATGCAGTATGTGCAACCCGCCGATTTAGCCCAATTAATTGCCTTAGAGCAACAAGCTACCAATGATTGTGCTGCTCACGCCAATCAGCCGCCGCGGTTGGTTGATGCAGCCAACAGCCTGGAGCAATGGCATCAACAACGCCAACAACTGGCCCAAGCCATCGCGGCAATTCCGTGGGCTGGCTATACTCAACGCATCCACACTGCGGCTGGGGAGTTGTATGTAGGCGAGTTGGTTAAGCGTTTGATTGCCGCCGAGCATCAGCAATTATCACAGCTTTTGCAGGCGGGCCAGCATCCAGCGATTATTGACCAATGGGCTGATTAAGCCGATTTGCGTTGGATAAACCAATCGAGCGCATACAGGTAGCCTTGCCAACCAAGCCCGCTAATTTGGCCTTGGGCAATTGCCGCAACCACTGAATGATGCCGAAAGGCCTCACGGGCATAGACATTCGATAAATGCACTTCGATGATCGGCACATCCATCAAGGCTAATCCATCGCGTAGGCTCAAACCATAGTGAGTCAGTGCGCCTGGGTTGATAATAATGCCCTGAATTTGACCATAATGGGCGTGAAGGGTATCAACTAACATGCCTTCATGGTTCGATTGAATGAAGCTTAATTCGATGCCTGCGCTGGTTGCTTTTTCGCTCATGGCGTTATGAATATCGGCCAGCGTGGTTGAGCCATAAATTGTTGGCTCACGTTGGCCAAGCATGTTAAGATTTGGGCCTTGTAGCACTAAAATCTGCATATCACATTGCTCCTGATTGCCAAATTGCAGGCCATTGTGCAACCAAGCTCAATCTATGTCAATCGGAGCCAGCGAGAATTAATTGATGGAATTTGAACTAACCAACGCTCAGCGCGAGGCGATGCTTCAGGTTTGGCACACGCTGAGTGATCAAGAATTGCCCGAGGATCGGCTTTCGTTTGCTGGCTTGCAAGCCTTGCCGCGTTTAGTTGCGCAAGCACTGAACAACGGTGATCAAACAAGCCTCACCGCAAGTTTAATCAACCCAATCTATTGGCATCAAACTGCCAGTTATGGTCATGGCTTGTTGGCCCGCGAACGGCGTGTGCCAATCGATCATGCTGCGTATCGCTTGAGTTGGTGGCTCTGGCTGCGGCTTTACAATCTTGCCAATGCCCAGCGTTGGTTTGATCAAGGTTTGCGCTATGCCACGCTTGCCCAACTAGCCGCTGAGCATCAAGAGCCGGCTGCTTGCCCGCTACAAACTGGAATAAAGGTTGAGTTGGCAGCAGTGCTTGAGCAACGCCTGCTTGTGCCTAGTGGCTTTCATTGTTGCCATGTCTTGGTAGCCAATCCATTATGAAACCACGAAGAGCGCGAAGCTACACTAAGTGTTAGATTACTAGTATCAGATCTGATCAACGCTTCGCGTTCTTCGCGGTTAAATAGGCTTATTGCGCTGCCTTGGCCTGAAGCCGTGTGTTTTTGGCTTGCGATTCGGCGGCCATGGTTTGTTTGTATTCAATCAATTTGGCTTGTAATGCGGCATCGGCGGTGGCCAAAATTTGAATTGCCAATAAACCTGCGTTTTTGGCTTGGCCAATTGCGACGGTTGCAACTGGTACTCCACCTGGCATTTGCACAATCGACATCAAGGCATCAACGCCTTGTAAGTGGCCGATTGGCACTGGTACACCAATCACTGGCAAGGGCGTGTAAGCCGCTAACATACCTGGTAAGTGAGCTGCTCCGCCCGCCCCAGCGATGATCACTTTGAGGCCACGTTCATGGGCGGTTTGGCCATATTCGGCCATCAAGGCAGGCGTGCGGTGAGCCGAAACAACCCGCATTTCGTAACCAATGCCAAATTCTTGGCAAATGGTGGCGGCGGCCTGCATGGTCGCCAAATCCGAATCGCTGCCCATCACAATTCCAACAACGGCTGACATAATGCTCCTTTGGCGTGAAATTAAAAATGCCAAGCGTTGATCGAGGTGCGCCATTGCAACTCCCGATTGGCTTGACATGTGGGTTGGTTTGCTCAATTATACAGGTTCAGCTAAAACTCGTTCTAGCTGATCGACGGCGGCTTGGGCACGTGCTTCAACTTCGCTTGGCTCGGCTCCCACAGCGGTGATATGGCCAATTTTACGGCCTGGCTTGGCGCTGCGTTTGTCGTACCAATGCACATGCACCTGTGGTTTGAGCGCAGTTTGAATCAGGTTGCTTTCCAAGGGTCGTGTAGTTGGCGCGAGCACATTGACCATCACTGCACTTTGGTGACGCAACTTAGGATCGCCCAACGGCCAGCCTAGCGCTGCGCGAATTGTATTTTCAAATTGTGAGCAATAACAACCCTCAATTGAATAGTGACCAGTGTTGTGTGGACGGGGCGCTAGCTCGTTGACCAAAATTTGGCCTTTGCTGGTCAGAAACATTTCAACCGCCAAGATGCCTAAACCGCCCAGTGCTGCTGCCGTCGCTTGGGCAACCTCGCTGGCCTGTTGTTGAATGGCCGCCGCAAATGGCGCTGGCGCACGCACCACCCGACAAACGCCGCTCGGTTGGTAGGTTTCAATCACGGGATAGACGCATTGTTCGCCGCTGACTGAGCGAATAATCAAGGTTGCCAACTCGGCCTCGAAGGGAACCCATGCCTCAACAAACACTGGATTTTCAGGAAAACCCAATGAGCTGCAAGCGCTGGCAATCTCTTCGGCGCTGCGGATTTTGGCTGTGCCACGGCCATCGTAGCCGTTGCGCCGCGTTTTCAGCATCAACGGGAAACCATGTTCAGCCCCAAAGGCCGCCACGTCGTCCAACGATTCGATTAAGGCCAAAGCTGGTACAGGCAAGCCTGCGGCAGCTAAGGTTAATTTTTGTTGGGCTTTATCTTCAATCAAGCCAAGCGTTGCTTGATCGGGGACAAGTTGCACTCCTTTGCTGGCAAGGTAGGCTAATTTTTCCGAGCCAATAAACTCGTTTTCGAGCACTACCACATCAACCGCTTGAGCAAATTGATCAAGCAAGGCTCGATCACTCCACTCGCCAACCACCGCTTTGCTGACCAATGCCGCTGGCTCATCGTTGCGGTTGGCCAAAACCACGGTTTCAATTCCCAAGGGAATCGCCGCTTGCACCAACATCCGCGCCAATTGGCCGCCACCAAGAATTCCTAAACGTTTTGTCATAATGCCTTAATAAGCTATAAGTTAATAGTCTAGATTTAACCACGAAGAACACGAAGAGCACGAAAAAGGTTCGATTTTCCAACCCTTGGTTCCTAACTCGCGATTTCCAATCATCGCTTCTCCACCCTTCCATCCCTCCACTGGAGGGAGACGCAGGGGGCTTTAATCCCTCTGCACCCCCTAAATTACAACTGGTGGGAAATAGTGGCTTCTTGACGAAACGAAAGATTGATACTTCCCGACCTCAACCCTCAATGCCTATATTCTACCTATGTTCTATGTTCTTTCTCCCCGATCCCTAAACCCTAGCCCCTGACCCCTCGTTTAATAAAAATCAGCAAAGCCCTCGCGATCAAGCCGTTCGAGCATGGCCTGAATTTTGGCTTGTGATTGAGGATATTCAGCAAACAATTGGGCTAAACTGCGTAAACCATTGCGAAAGCGTGGGCTATCGTCACCCCGCAATTTGGGCAGCAATTTTTGCTTAATTTGCAAATCGAATGCTGTATTGAGTGGCATAATCCCCTCGGCTCCTTCCAAATAGCGCCCAATCTCTTCGACCGTGCGATATCCAAATGGATGCCCAAGGCTAGCCAAAATCGGCTGTAATTCAAGCAATAATTGCCATGCGGTTGGATTAAACGGACGGCGATAACTGGCTCGCCATGCCGCTAAATCGACTTCGGTAAGTTCAATTACATTTGCTCGATCAAGCAGTTTGTCGCTGAGCGTAAAGGTGCTTTCATCAACATTAACCGTGCCGATGATATGCACATTTAATGGTAAACGCAGCGGATTACGCACGCTCTCGCCATCAACCGTTTGGGCAACTTCTTGGGGAATACCCAAATCGATCAGGTGTTCGGCGGTTTCGAGCGCACTCAAAATTGGCGCTAAATAATATTCAGGCCGCGCCAAATTCAGTTCATCAAGGCATAGAAAATAGGGATTAGCCGGATCAGCGCTGGCTCGCAGCAATAACCGCAACGTAGGCGTTGGCTGGAACGTTTGAGTTAATGCATTGAAATAGCCCAGCAAATCGCGAGCATTATGCCAATCGGGCTGCACCGCCACCGCCAAATAATAGGGATTATCGCTGTGTGGCGCGATTTGGTGTACCGCATCGGCATAGACGCGAGTCAAACGGGTTTTGCCCGTGCCCGAAATCCCAGGCAAAATCACCAAGGGCTTGGTTTGCAGCGCAATGTGGTACGAACGCAACACAGCATCGGGATAGATAAAGCCCCGTTGGCGAATACTAGCGCTAATTTCTTCGATGCTTGGGCTATTGAAACCCGTGGCATAACTTGGGCGGGCTTCGCGAATATGGCTTGGTGGTAATTCCCACTCCTCTTCGGCAATTTCCATAATTGCTTCATTGAGCGGCAGCAAGGCCAACATATGGTTGATCAATTGCTGATTAAATTGTTGGCTATCGTCCAGTGCTTGCTGCCAAGGGTAACTCCAACCTGCCCAAAGATAATTACTACCGCGATTGGCCAGATAATCATCGAGCCACAGTTGTTGCTCAGCATGTTCGCCACGGGTATAGCGCACATCGGGCAAACTGCGAATTAACGGCTCCCACAGCACGCGCCCACGATCCCACACCGCAGCTAATTCACGTTTGCGCTTATTCCAGAGTTGAATTCCAACCAAAATCCGTTCTTCGCTGCCGCTAACCCCAAGGTAAATATGGCAGCCACGTGGTGGCCGATCGATCACTACATGATAATCGTCGATTGGATCACGTTGGCGGCCACGATTGACCGCTCTAACGGTTTTGGCACTAACTTCGTATAAGCCCCACGTGTTGGGAAATTGGCGGGTTGCAGTGATATCAAGCTGCTCGCTGAGCGCCACCAGAATTGGGTGTAACTGCTCTTGGACGGCATTCCAACGCTCGTTTACGCCTTCGACTTGGAGCGCTTGCAAGGCGGCGGTATTCCATTGAATTGGCTCAGGTTGGCTCACAACTAGGCTTCATTATCGCGGCGTTTGAGCAACCAAGCCGTAATTGCCAAACAGGCCATGGTGTAGCCAATCAAAATAAACCAAGTCAGGAAAATATAGCCAGCACTATCGTCGTAGCCCACGGTTGGGAACACTTCGCAGGTGCTAGGGCTAGGAATTTGGCCCGCGCGACATTTGCCTGGGTCGAATGGCTCGCCCAAACCGCCGATTGAACCATAGGCCTGCATTGCCCAACGACTGCCAACCAAGAATGAAACTGGAGCTAGTGCCGCAGGTAAGGGCAGCAAGGCCAAAGCAAACACAATCTGCGGAATTAGCGCAAACGGAATGATGCTCATGGCTTTATCCGATGAGCTAGCTGAGGCCGAAATTAACAAGCCAACGCCTAAACCGGTAAGCGATGTGAGGAAGGTTGTGACCAAGAAGCCACCCCAAACCCCAAATGGCACCTCCAGCCCAAGGTCAAAATCGACCTTTGTACCCAGAATGACCATCAAAATAATGCTTTGGATGAGACATAAGCCAGCCAAAACCAGAACTTTGGAACCCAAATAGGGCACGATTTTAAGGTTGGCCAAACGTTCACGCCGATAAATTGGGCCTTCCTTGGTGATTTCGCGGGCTGAATTTAGAATGCCAAACCAAACTGCGATTGCGCCCAACAAGAACGGCACCATGCGAGCATCAGCCGAATTAGGGCGGCGGAAGGCATCTTCTTTGGCAACCAGAAGCAAAATCATGCCAATAATCGGCGCTTGCAATAACATAATTGCAAGGTTGCGTTTATCGGCGGCGATCAAGCGCATATAGCGTTTGGTCATAATCCCAAATTGGCGCATGGCCGAAACGGGCGGCGGTTTCGGCCTACCCGCTGGAGCCGCCGAGGTGGGAATCGAAGCGCTGACTTGGTTGGGGTAGGCTCCAGGCACCGCAGCTTGGGGAATTGGCGCTTGTGGCGGAGTCATGACGGGCACTTGCGGCGCACGTTGCAGCCGTTCCCAAACATATTTGCGATAGGCCTCGGAGTTGCGGAAACGAATTTCCCACAGCTCAGAGAGCCGTGGCGCTTGGCGCACTTGATTATTGTGTTGCCGCCACGTTTCGAATTCTTGCTTCAACTCGGTCGTTGTTAAAGGATGGTTGGGGTCGGCATCACCCTCAAGTTTGGTGTAGATATCGGCAAAATCACCCGATGTTACATTGAAGAAGGTCAAGGCTTCGCTGGGTGGTCCAAACCAAACCATGCGCCCATCGGCCATAAACACCACATGATCGCATTGGGTGATGTTGGCAGTGGCGTGAGTTACCAACACAATTGTGCGCCCTGAATCAGCCAATTGGCGCAAGGTATACATCATCTTCTTTTCGAGGCCCGGGTCTAGCCCCGAAGTTGGCTCATCGAGAAAGAATAGGCTAGGATCAGCTAATAGCTCAGAGCTAATTGAAACCCGTTTGCGCTGCCCACCAGAAAGTTGATTAACCTGCTTGCCACGATGAGCGCTCATCTCAACATCTTTGAGCACCCGATCGATCCGCGCTTCGATTTCGCTGCTGGCAGTGTCGGCGGGCAAGCGGAGCTTGGCGGTATAGCGCAAGGCAACATCGACTGGCAAGCTACTGTGCAAAATATCATCTTGCGGCACATAGCCCAAAATTGCGCGGTAGGCATCGAAGTTGGCATAATAATCGTCGCCATTGACCAACACCGCGCCTTTATTAGCGCGATTGTAGCCCGAAAGCGCCCCCATCAGGGTTGATTTACCAGCGCCTGAACCACCAACCAAAGCAATAAATTCGCGTGGTTCAATCACCAACGAAACATTATTGAGAATAACCCGATTGCCACCGACCAAGCGTACCAATGAATGGGCATCGATCCGCAACGCGCCCCGCTGATCAAATTGATCAAGCGAATTGCCGTCGTAGACCAGCTTAAATGGCCCAATTTGAATCACATCGCCGCGATTCAGGCGGGTTGCCGTGATTCGATTACCGTTGACAAATGTGCCATTGGTGCTGCCAAGATCGCGAACGTCGTGGCCACCTTGGATGGCGCGAATTTCGGCGTGGTTGCGCGATACTTGAGGATTGGGTAAATTGAGCGCCGAGCCTTCGCGGCCAATTGTGACAGCGGGCTTATTGCTCAAATCGAAGCGGCTAACATGGCCAGCCTCGGCGGGCGGCGTGGCAACCTTTTGATTACGATAGGTGAGGGTGACAAAGTTACCAGTAACCGGATCGCCAATCCGTACCGAATCGCCATCGTTAAAACTATGGCGGGGCACACGTTGACTTTGGAAGAGCAAACCATTGGTGCTGCCAAGATCGATAATAACGTGGCGTTGGCCATCGGGTTCGATCCGCGCATGGTTCGATGACACAAAGCGCGACGACGCAATAATATCGTTATCGGGCTTGCGGCCAAACGTGATTGGTTGATTGGCTAATGGAATTTGGCGGGGTGCCTGACCAGTTTCTTGCACCTCTAAAAATGCCATCGATGAATGCAGGATGGTTGTGGCCCCACCGCCTAATGCGGGGTTAGCTTGGTTAGGTGCGGCCTGTTGCGATTTACCACAACTTGGGCAAAACTTCGTATTAGGCTGAATGGCAGCACCGCAGTGGATACAGCGTGTCATCATTCCCCCTTAAATGCCAAGCTTCATGCAACGAAATTAGCGCTATCTAGTGGCATGGATGAAGGGCTGTGCTATAATCGCAGCATGTGAGCAGACTCAAACACGCGCATTATAGCATACTGCTCCAGACCACAACCGTTCCTGCCGAATGGGAGGTTGCTCGAATGAGCCTTGCAACGCCTACTGGCGCTCCATGCCCTCGCTGTCAGCGCCTTGTTGATGAAACGGCGCGTTTTTGCCGTTATTGCGGCTTTCCGCTACGTTCAGTGGCTACGCCGCCCACATCAACAACGCCCGAGCCAGCTACGGCAGCCGAGCCGATCGACTATGAAGAAGTTGTTTTACCCGCACCGCGTCGCATTCAGCTTGAAGGCGAGAAGATCAGCCTGCGAGCCTTGGAACAGATGGTGCATGCTGGCGTTGAATGGTGGCAGATGCGCCTGCAAACTGGTGAAGCAACCCGTGAAGAGGCAATCAGTAGTATTGAAGAGTTGCGGAAAGCCCTTGGAAGCGTTAGTCATCAGTTGGCTCAAGGCCGTGAAACTATTCGCATTACCACCACGTTAACGCCCGCCCGCCGCTTTCCGCTGGGCTGCTCGCGCTGCGGCAAGGGCAATCGGGTGAATGCCCGCTATTGTATTGCCTGTGGTAATCCATTGGTGGCCAATGCAGAAAAGGTCCAGCCTATGTCCCAAACACTTCGCTATACTGTTGGCCTGCTTTCCGATGTTGGTACTCGTCGTTCAGTCAACCAAGATTCTGCCTTGGTCGAGCAGTTTCGCTTGCGTGATGGCACGCCGGTGATCTGTTGTTTGGTGGCTGATGGCATGGGTGGTGCTCAAGGCGGCGAACGGGCCAGCGCCTTGGCTAGTCAAACAATTGTTAATCATCTGCGCGATTATAGCCGCAATGTTGATCGCAGCTTTGATGGCTGGCGTGATGTCGTGCGGGCTGCCATCGCTGCGGCCAATAGCACGATCTTTCGCGAAGCTGAGGTTAAATCAACCTTACGTGGCATGGGCACGACGGTGGTTGTGGCCTTGGTCGTTGGTGAAAAAGCTTGGATTGGCAGCGTTGGTGATTCGCGGGTCTACCTATTTAATCGTAAAGGGGTTAGCGAACACACCCAACAAATCGCCCAAATCACGGTTGATCACACCATGGTGGCCCGCTTAGTTGATATTGGCGAGCTAACGCCTGAGCAAGCCCGTACTCACCCGCGTCGCCATGTGCTCTATCGCTCGGTCGGCGTAGAAGCCACGGTCGAATCGGACATGACTGAGCAGCCACTTGAGGCTGGCGATTGGCTGTTGCTCTGCTCCGATGGCTTGATCAACGAGCTTTCGGATGAAGAATTGCGTGATGCAGTCTTTGAAGCTTCATCGCCACAAGCATGTTGTGGCAGCTTGATTGCTATTGCCAATAGTCGTGGGGCACGCGATAATGTGACCGTGGTGTTGTTGTCGGCAGAAGAACGCACCGACCAGCAGCACTAGTGGCCTGCGGCTGAAACTAATTAAAGATTGTCTGCGTCTTATGCTGTGACGGCCTTGCGCCAGCGATCACATCCTGATCGTTTTGTCACGATTCTGGGCGCTTTTTAGCGCAACATCGTGCTATAATCGCGCTGAGTTGCTGATACGAAGGATTTTCTCCATGAGCGATTTGTTATCTGAAGAAAACTCTAAAACAGGTGCATTGCCCCCCGAGTTGATTTTGGGCTATCGCTATTTGCTCAAACAACGGCTTGGGCAGGGCGGCATGGGGGCAGTTTATTTGGCCTATGATCAGCGCCTTGATATTGATTGCGCGATCAAGGAAATGAGTACCGCCCTGCTTAAAACTGAAGATGAGCGCGAACGCGCCCGCAAATCGTTTCATGAAGAAGCAAAATTGCTGGCTCGTTTGAATCATCCTAATTTGCCGCGCGTGACCGACCACTTTAGCGACCACGGGCGGGAGTATTTGGTGATGGAGTT
This sequence comes from Chloroflexota bacterium, assembly GCA_020161265.1. Lineage (NCBI taxonomy): Bacteria > Bacillati > Chloroflexota > Chloroflexota bacterium. The sequence continues at coordinate 529,006 of JAIUOC010000003.1, forward strand.
TGTGCCAGGCGAAACCTTGGCGACGATTTTGCGCAATAGTCCGCCGCCATGGCCGGTGGCTGATGTGGTGGCCTTTGCCGAACCACTGACCGAGGTGCTGCACTATTTGCATAGCCGCACCCCACCCATTATCTTCCGCGATTTGAAGCCAGCCAATATTATGCGTACTCCTGAAGGTCAAGTAAAGTTGATCGACTTTGGGATTGCTCGCTTGTTTAAGCCTGGTCAATCGCAAGATACCCAAGCCTTTGGTACGATGGGCTACTCAGCGCCTGAGCAATATGGCACTGGTCAAACTGATGCTCGTTCCGATGTTTATGCCTTGGGTGTGTTGCTGCATCAATTAATGACTGGCCATGATCCGATTGCCCAGCCATTTAATGTGCCGTTGGCGCATACGATTAATGCTGCCGTGCCCGAAGCAATTAGTTCGGTGCTGATGACGGCGATGAGCCATGATCCGCAAACCCGCTTTGCCTCGATGGTGGCGTTGCGCCGTGCCTTATCCAATGCTTCGCAACAGAGTGCTGATGTGTATGTGGCTCAGCGCCCAGGCACTGCGGCCTTGCCAAATGTTGGTTATGCTCCGTCTGCCCAAATGCGGCCAACATCACAGCCGTATGGTCAACCAACATCACAGCCATATGGTCAAACTGGTTCGCAACCCTATGGCAAACCTAGCTCACAGCCATATGGTCAACCAACATCACAGCCGTATGGTCAACCAACATCACAGCCGTATGGCCAAACTGGCTCGCAACCCTATGGGCCACCAGTGGCGCAGTCGTATGCCCAGCCCTATAGCCCGCCGCCACCGCCAACCTATGCCCAACCATTTAGCCCGCCAGCACCGCCGATGCATCCAGCAACGCATCATTTGCAGGCTTCAAGCGTGCCCAAGGCCAAAACCACGGGCGTAGCTCAAACCGCTCAAATTATGGGCTTTTTGAGCTTGCTCTTGACGATTAGCGGCTTTTTCTACGAAGATATGGGGCGAGATGCTGGCATTTTTATGGGCTTTTTTGGTGGCTTTGCTGGGTTTGTCTCGCTGATCGTTAGTATCGTGGCCATTAGTTTAAAAGCTACCCGCGAATCGATCAAAGGCCGCTCGCAATCGGTACGTGGCTTGATTTTTGCCACGGTTGCGATGATTCTTGCCTGTGTTGTTTTTGCGATAATTGGCGCAGCAAATCAATACTAATATTTGTACATTCTTGTGTGCTCCCTTGTTGAAGGAGGAAGTATGAAGTGTCCAAGCTGTGGACATACGAATGATGGTGGCAACCGTTTTTGTGAATATTGTGGTGCACGACTCGATCCGTCGATGAATCAAGAAGCAACCCAAATCGGGGCAGTTCCCAATTTACATACGGATCAAAGTTACGATGCGCCAACCATGTTTGTACCAGCCGATCAGGCTCCTCCTGCGCCACCAGCCCAAGCGGAGCCAGCAGTCGCCAGTGCGCCAGCCGCGAGCTCGCTCAACTGCGCTGAATGTGGCTATATCAATCAACCAGGCGACCGCTATTGCGACCAGTGTGGAGCCTCACTCGATGCTGCTCCTGCCGCCGTTGCTCCGGTCGAAGTTGCTGCGGTAGCCACGCCTGCGCCGGTTGCCAGCGAAGCGGTTACGCCGCCCGATGGTGTGCCAGTTGTACCAGTCGCCGAGCCGCATTTGGCTGAATTAACCAATGTTGCGCCAGCTGAGGAGTTGCCAACCGTGCCGATTGATGATCAACAGCCAGTTTCAACTCCTGTGGCCGAAGTCGAGCCAGTTGTGCCAGCCACTGAAGAACCAGTTGCTGTACCTGTAGCCGAAGTCGAGCCAGTTGTACCAGCGGTTGAAGAACCAGTGGTTGCACCTGTAGCCGAAGTCGAGCCAGTTGTACCAGTAGCTGAGGCTGCCCCAGCAGTTGACGAAGAAGCTGTAGCCGCCGAACGCACTGCTTTATCAACAGCGGTGATCGAGCAAGAAGATAATCTGGTGATGTTCGAGCAGATGGCTAATCGTTATGCTGGCCGCGCCTTGCCTGCGCATATCGCCGCTGGTATCGAAGAAACCAAGGCTAGTTTGGCCGAAGCGCAAGCTAATTTGGCGGCATTTGATCAAGCCCAAGCTCTGGCCAAGGCTGCTGCTGAAGCCGCTGCTCAGGCTGCCGCCGACGCTGCTGCCGCTGCTGCTGCTCAGCCCGACCCAGAAGAGGTAGCTCGTTTAGAAGCAGCAATCACCGAACATCAAGATAATTTGGCGATGTTTGAGCAGATGTCAGCGCGTTATGCTGGCCGTGCTTTGCCAGCCCATATCGCTGCTGGCTTGGAAGAAAGCAAGCATGCCTTGACTGAAGCCGAAGCTGAATTAGCCGCCTTGCTTGGTGGTGCACCCGCTGCGCCTGCCGCTGCGCCAATTCCTTCAGCTCCGGTCAATACCTATGATGCGCCAACGGTTGCTGCGGCGGCTCCAGCTGAACCAGCGCCAGCTCCGGTTGTGCCTGCCGAACCAGTGCCAGCTCCTGTCGTTGAGGCCGCGCCAGCATGGGCTGCGCCAACGCCTGCCGAGCCAGTCGCTGCTCCGATTGCTCCACCAGTTCAAGTTACCCCGCATTTGGTGGTTGCTGGTAGCCAAGTTGTGCTCAACTTGCCAACTGATAAGCAAATTTATGTGATTGGCCGCGAAGATCCGATTAGCGGGATTTATCCTGAGGTCGATTTGACCAACCATGGCGGCGAAGGCGGCGGGGTTAGCCGTCAGCATGCTCGCTTGCACAATACTGGCGGCAATTGGACCTTGGAAGATTTGAATAGCACCAACTATTCCAAAGTCAACGGCCAAAAATTGGCTCCGCATGCGCCAGCTCCAGTCAATCATGGCGATCAACTGCAATTTGGCAAAGTTGTTGTGACTTTGCATTTGCATTAATCTGTGAGTTTATGACCCGCGCTTATCGTTGCTGATAGGCGCGGGTTCTTTGTATTTGGAGTATTTAATGCTGAATCCAGCTCAATTTCAAGTGTTGACCTTTGATTGTTATGGCACATTGATCGATTGGGAAACTGGTTTGTGGACGGCACTTGAGCCAATTTTTGCTCGCTACAACATCAACATCGAGCAAGAAGCGGCTTTGCAATTGTATGGCGAGCTAGAAAGTGCGCTCGAAGCAGGCCCATATTTGGCCTATAAAACCGTGGTGGCAACGGTGCTGGGGCAACTTGGTCAGCGTTTGGGTTTCACGCCAACCGCCGAAGAAGCTAGCGAATTTGGCTTATCGGTCAAGCAATGGCCAGCGTTTGCCGATTCGCCAGCAGCCTTGCAACGTTTGCAGCAACGCTATAAATTGGCGATTATTTCGAATGTTGATGATGATTTGTTTGCGGCTTCGGAGCAACGCTTGGGCCTCAAATTCGATTGGATTATTACGGCGCAACAGGTGCAATCGTACAAGCCATCGTTGAATAATTTTCAGCGAGCTTTTGAACGTTTAGCCTTGCCGCAAAGCGCAATTTTGCATGTGGCCCAAAGTCTGTTTCACGATATTGTGCCCGCTAACCAGCTTGGCTTGAACACAGTTTGGGTCAATCGCCGCCATGCCAACCCAGGCTTTGGGGCAACGCCTGCCGCCGAAGCTCAGCCCGATTTGGTTGTGCCAAGTTTGGCTGCTTTGGCCGATGCCTTGGGTTGCTAGATCTGCTGCCAGCACTATTGTTGCCGATAGTGCTGGCGTTTTGATTAAGTTTGATTTGGCGTGGTAAATAGTGCTATTTGGGCAGTTAAATCTTCGCTGATATAGGCATTAATGCGTGGATAGGGAAATTTTTCTGATTCGTTAATATGAATTGAGCGAAAGCCGAAAAATTGACTGGTAAAATAGGTTAACGAAGTATCATATTCTTTATATAAATTAGCCTCAACTTGCTTCCAGATCAGATTGAAATCAGCAAATTGGCTTAAATAGTTAATTTTTGCACGATACCATGTTTCAAGTTCAAAACCTTTGGTTGCTTGGCGAAAATTATAAATATAACTACGAGCCATTAATTCCCACTGAACAATATCGACACTGAATAAACGTTTGAAGCCGTAACGTGGATCAAACATTAAATTGAGAATATTGCGATCATCCACAGGAATGTTGGCGAACCCACTCATATAGTGTTCAAATAAACGATTCATGAGCGAATTGACTTCCAAAATATCCCATACATGATTCAGAATAAAGCCTGGAATAGTGAGATTATGCACGATGCTACGGTAGCGTTCGAGATGCTGTTCTAAAGCAGTTCCACTAAGAATCTCTGGATCAGGTTTGTAGCCCGCAGCACTTAGCAAAATATTACGTTCACTAATATTACATTCCAACAAGGTTGCCACACCGCGCACAATCACTTCAGGTACAGTAATTTTGGCGCGTTTCTCCAACAAACGCTTATAGGTCGGAAACTCTAGCCAAATCGCTTGTTGGGAAAATGGCGAAGCACTTAATTTAGGCCGTTTGCGATCACGAATGGCATCTTCTAAATCGCGTTTATGCAAAATCCGAATTCGCTCAGCCGCCTCGATAAAAGCATCGTTGGCATTAAGTTGGGGTGCTTGCTCGGTCATAGTTTTCCTTTTTCAAGGACGCTTACCCTTAGATTCATGCGGTAGCAGCCTGAAATTAACGCTGCTATTATAGCAAATTTACGCTAGTTAAATGTTGTTGGATATATCATTTCAGCAAAAAAATAATTCGTTAATTGAGATTCTGCAACTAGCGATTGATCGGTTGGTCGTGATTCTTTGCGAGGTGCAAGTGTGGCTGATGTTATCAATGTATTGTGGGGAGTAATAGTTGATTGAGGTAGGATGAGCAAGCTCTATCATGCTTGACGGAGCTTGCAATGACAGATCGAGGATTTTGGCGTTTAATCGTAAAAGGCTGGGGCTTGTTTGAGCGTTTGCCATTGCTCATTGTCGTGACCAAAAATCACCAGTTTAATCTGCTCCTTCTCGACCAGATCAAGCAATTTAATTGTGCTGGCATGGGTCGCCTCAGCATCGGGGTTGTTATCAGCGGCTGGCTGCTCACGAGTAAAGCCAGTTGCGAAAGGTACTGCATCAATTGGCAACAAAACCGTTCCGGTTTTGGGTAGCCGCACCAGCACTGATTGATGGCCTGGCACATGCCCGCTCGTTTCAATCAGTTCCAACCCAGGTAGCAGTTGGCTATCCCCATCGACGAGCTGAATCCGCTCGTTTGGTTGATCCCATTGTGGACGGTTGGCGGCAAACCGTGGGTTGCTCGCCGCATCCAAATGATGGACGCGCTGCACAATGTAGGTTGCTTTGGTGAATAATCCATGTCGGCCTGCGTGATCAAAATCATAATGGGTTGAAATGATCGTATCAATATCGTCTGGAGTTAAACCAAGTTTGGCCAACTGCACAACCACATCTTGCCCATTTTCAAAATCTGCGCCTTCTGCTGGAATCACCTCGGGTAGCCCAGTATCGATCAGAATATTCTTGCCATCACCAGTTTGTACCAGATAGCAGACAATCGGAATTTGATACTCTGGCATCGTGCCAACCTGCATCAAGTATAAACGCTGGGGCATTTGTTGGCTCATCATCGTTTCCTTCGCAAACATAGGTCAATCGTAATTCTATTCAAATTAGACCAAATGTTCTATTGTTTGTCAATCCCAAAGCGTGGTCTTGAGCAAGCGAATTGGTTGAATTGACGAATTTGGCGCAAACTCGGTATAGTAAAGTAAGCGCTGTGGTGTTTACAGCGCTTGCTGAAGCTTAGCGTTTGCCGCTGAGGGTCATAATCGTGCCTTGGGCAACTGCAACCAAGGCTTCATTTTGCTCGTCTTGGCAATAAACCAAACATTGGCAAACTGCCTGCCGACTGCCGCTGCTCAAAACGCTGGCACGCGCAATCAGTTCTTGGCCTTGAGCTGGTTTGACATAATTGATTTTGTATTCAGCAGTGACGACTTCCAAGCCCAAAACCGAGCCGCCAGCAAAGGTAATGGCGTTATCGGCGGCATAGCTGAGCACGCCACCATGGACAAAGCCAAATTGTTGGGTTAGCTCAGGGTTAATTTTCAAACGTAACTCGGCGTAGCCTTGGCGAAATTCGCTAATTTGGGCTTTGAGCAACTGGCTGAAAGGCTGGCTAGCTAAAATCTGCTGACCGATAGAGGTTAGATCATCACTCATTTGAACCTCACACAGAATAAGGATTTGGCGATGGCTGAGCATGTGCCGACAATTTTGGTGGTTGAAGATGCTGTCGATTTGGCCGAAGTGCTGGTGCGCGAACTAAGCAACTTGGGTTACCAAGTCTGGCATGCTGCCGATGGCCGAACAGCTCTAAGTTTACACCAGCAACATCAACCAGATTTAGTGATTTTAGATTGGATGTTGCCGCAACTTGATGGTTTAGAGGTATTGCGCACAATTCGCCAAACTAAATCGACTCCGGTGTTGATGTTGACAGCGCGGAGCGAAGAAACCGATTTGGTGGTGGGCTTGGAATTGGGTGCTGATGATTATTTGACCAAACCATTTGGCATGCGCGAACTGATTGCTAGAGTGCGAGCTTTGTTGCGCCGTGATCAGCGGATTCAGCAGTTGTTGCAGGCCGATGCCCAACCAGCGACCGAGGTGTTGCGCTATGGCGATTTGGTGCTTGACCCGCATTTGCACATTGTTGCCTTGCGCCAGCAGGAGCTTGATTTAACCCCAACTGAGTTTGCGATTCTCGATTTGTTGTTGCGCAATCCAGGCCGAGCTTTTAGCCGCAATTACTTGCTCGATACAATTTGGGGCCAAAGTTATGTTGGCGGCGATCGCTCGGTCGATAATGCCATGCTACGTTTACGCAAAAAATTGGCCGATTTTGGCGATGCAATCGAGACGGTTTGGGGCTTGGGCTATCGTTTGCAAGCGGAAGCACCACGATGCTGAAGTTTTGGTTGCGTTGGTATGGGCAGGCGGAGCTTTGGCAAGCATTTGCTCTAATGCTGCTGTTCGATGGCTTGTGTTTGGCAATCCTGCTCGCAATTATTTACCTCTTGCCAGTTGAAGTTTTTGTGTTGATGACTGGTGGCTTCTTTGTTTTAGGCGTTGGCACGGTGATTTTTGGTTTGAGTTTGGTGTTGTCTGAGGGTGGTTTTTGGCGGCAACTGCTACTTGATCTTGGGGCATTTGGGTTGGCGATGCTTTGCCTGGTGGGTCTGGGCGGCCTGATTTCGTGGCATGAACTTTCACGGATTATGAGTCCTTGGAATGATGGTGATTTTGCTCAGTCGTTCCCTGATATGCTGATTTTCTTTGCATTGCATGGCATCACATTTTTGGGCACACGCTTTTTGATGCGCGTTTGGCGTTGGTGGAATCGCTTGCGCAAACGCTCATTGCTTTGGACATTAACTCACGATCAATTGACGATTGTGTTTGTGTTGATGCTGATTTTTGGCATGGGCATGGCGCTGCTTTCGATCCAGTTGCGCAGCGAAGAATTAAGCCAATCGAATGATGCTGTGGTGTTTTTGATTGAACATGTGGTGCAATATTCGTTGCTCGGCTCAATTTATGGCGTGCTCATGGTGATTGGCTTATTTGTGTTTTTGCCAGTGGCCATGCTGCTTTCATACATGTTGGTGCGGCGCATTATGCAGCGCATCGCAGCCCTTGCTAACGCTACCACGGCCTTGCGGGAAGGCGATTATAGCTCGCGAATTGTAGTTAATGGTACTGATGAGATCGCTCAACTCCAAGCCAATTTCAATGCGATGGCTGAGCAATTGGCAACTACCGTCAATGCCCTGAAAACCGAGCGCGATCGGGTGGCGGCATTGCTTGATGATCGGCGCGCCTTAGTTGCCAGCGTTTCGCATGAATTACGCACGCCGGTTGCCACCCTGCGCGGCTACCTAGAATCGAGCTTGCAAACCGAACAAGCCTTAACTCCCCAAGTTCAGCGTGATTTATTGGTGATGGAGCGCGAAACCCTGCGTTTGCAACAACTAATCGAAGATCTCTTTTTGCTTTCGGCGAGTGAGGTTGGTCGTTTGACCCTCAAGCTTGAAGCGCATCCAGTGGCACCCTTGATCAACCGGATTGTGCAAACGGTGCAGCCCTTGGCTTGGCGACAATCGCGGGTTGAAGTGCTGGCCGATTGTGCTGCTGAGCTTGATCAAGCCCTGATTGATCCCCAACGTTTTGAGCAGATTTTGCGTAACTTGCTGCATAATGCCTTGCGCTACACTCCACCTGGTGGTTTGGTGGTGGTGCAAGCGCTTAATCAGGCCAACTCGATTCATATTTATGTTCGTGATACTGGCAGCGGCATCGACCCCACCGAACTTAGCGCAATTTGGCAGCGTTTTTATCGTGCCAACAATCGCGCCAACGAACAATATCAAGGTGCAGGCTTAGGCTTGGCGTTGGTCAAAGAACTCACTGAATCGATGGCTGGTTCGGTAGCAGTTGAAAGCCAGCTTGGCGTTGGCACCAGCTTTTGTATTTGTTTCCCCAAAGCCGCAACTTCGGCAATTCAGCAATAGTCTGCGACAATTTTGCGACAACTTCGTGATACTGCGGTAACACTTGCCGCCTATGCTAAAGCCCATCACAAGGAGGCTTTATGCAACGTTTATCGATTGCCACAATCAGCATCGCCAGCCGTCGTGCCATGCTGCATAGCTTAATCAATCCAAACCCTGCTTATGAATTAATTGCTGATATTACCCACGCTGAGGCGCTGCAATTGCTGCCCAATCTTCAGCCAGATATTGTGGTGCTTGATGCCGCGATGTTGAATATTAATCCCTTGGTTGCTCTCAAAAGCTTGGTCCAATGGCCAAATCATCCGGCAATCATTGTTTTGACCAGCGGTGTTGGCAATGAACAACGGCTTTGGCACGATTTGGGGGCGCAGGCGATTGCGCGGCTCGAACAGCCCGAAACGATTGAGCAAGCCTTAGCTCAAATCGTCCGCCAAGCGCAACTTCAAGCTGCCTAAAAACGAGGGGTTAGGGGTTTAGCAAAGAATGCGAGGGGCCGAAACCACGAAGGACGCGAAGCTCGCGAAGGGTGAGGGGTCAGGATTTGGGGGCTAGGGGTCAGATTTGAATTACCTAGCCCCTGAATCCTAGCCCCTGAATCCTAAATCCTCTCTGTTAAAAACCGATCCCCAGCCCCCAACAACCGATCCCTAAATCCTATGTTCTTTGCTCTATGTTCTAAATAAAGGAATTTTACATGCTTGCGACACATTCAAATACTGCGCTAGTCGCCCTGATGCGCGATGTTGTGCATACGGTGCAACTTGGCACAACCACCTTGACGATTCTGAATGGCATTTCGTTGGAAATTGCCCGTGGCTCGTGGGTGGCTTTGACCGGCCCATCCGGCTCAGGCAAATCGACCTTGCTAGGGATTTTGGCAGGCCTGGATACACCGAGCAAAGGCCATGTACGCTTGAACGATGTTGATATTACCAACATGGGCGAGCCGCAATTGGCCCGTTTGCGCAACCAAACAATTGGGGTGGTTTTTCAATCGTTCAATTTGATTCCAACCATGACCGCCCAAGAAAATGTTGAAGCACCTTTATTTGTGCATCGCAATCGCAGCGATATTAGCCAACGTGCCAAGGCCATGCTGGAATTGGTTGGCCTCGGCGATCGACGCGATCATCGGCCAGCCCAACTTTCGGGCGGCCAGCAACAGCGGGTGGCGATTGCCCGCGCCTTGGTGACAACGCCGCAATTGCTGATTGCCGATGAGCCAACTGGCAACCTTGATAGCACCACCAGCCAGCAAATTCTTGAATTATTTGCCGATTTACGCCGCCAACTCAATATCACGATTGTGATGGTGACCCATGATCCTGATGTGGCCGCGCGGGCTGATCGCCAATTGTATCTCGTTGATGGTCAGATTCGCCACGATAGCGCGAGGGTTTAATCATGGGTTTGGGCTTTACCTTTAATTATGCTTGGCGCTCGTTACGCTTGGGTGGTCAGCGCACGCTGTTGGCGATTATCTGTATTGCCTTTGGCGTGATGTCGCTTGGCTCGATGCAAAGTTTATCGACGGCGATCAATCAAATTTTTATTGAAAATCGGGTTAGTGTTGGCGGCGATGCCATGCTCGATTGGCCCAATGGCCCGATTGGCCCCGAACAACAAGCCCAACTTGAGCAATGGAAACAAACGGGCGTGATTGGCGGCTATGTGGTCTATTCGGCAATTCCGCCTGGGTTGCTCAAGCCTGTTGGCGGCGATCATGTGATTTTTGGCGATATTGGCTATGGGATTGATCCGCAAAGTTACCCGTTGTTGGGCGAATTGCATGTGAGCCAACCAGCCAATGCCAGCATGAGCGAGTTGCTGAACCAGCCCGATACCTTGGTGGCTACTGAGCTTTTGGCAATTCAGCATGATCTGAAACTTGGGCAAGAACTGGTGATTTTGGTCGATCAAGGGGCAACGCCCAAACGCCTGAAATTGGTCGGTTTGGTGGATCAAGTGCCGAACAAGAGCGCTGGCAGCTTATTTTTTAGCCTGGCGACGGCCCACGAAATTTACCCTGAAGCCAATTTGAATTCAGTGCGGGTGGTTTGGGGCCAGCAAGGTGCTCAAGTAGGCATGCTAGAGCAAGCTGGTTGGTCGGTTGCCACCGTCAGTAGCGAGCCATCGGATACCGCTGGTTTATTCAACATGACCTTGCGCGGCGCTGGAGTGCTGGGCCTGATCGTCAGCGGAATTGGCGTGGCCAATACCATGCAAGTTGTGCTTGCACGTCGCCGCAACGAAATTGCCATTCTCAAAACCTTGGGCTATCGTGGCCCACAATTGTTGTTGCTGTTTGGCTTTGAAACGGCGTTGCTTGGGCTGATTGGCAGTATCTTGGGTGCGGTGGCCGCCGTATTAATCGGCGATCAACTCACCGATTTGTTTGCACGTAGCAGCGCCTACATCCTACCAACCGTCGTCGATTGGCAAATTTTGGCTGGAGCAATTGGCTTGGGCATCGCCACAACCTTGATCTTTGGCATGGTGGCGATTGTAAAAGCCAATGCGGTACGACCTGGCTCGTTGCTGCGTTCTGGTCCAATCGAAGTTAACCCGACGACCCGCCGCGCCATGGTTGGGTTGTATGCAGCTTTGGGAGCAATGTTTGCCTTGGTTGCTAGCATTAGCATGGGTTCGTTTGTTGCAGGCATGCTTTTGTTCGCAGGAGCAGTATTTGGCTTGGCGTTGCTCAATTGGCTGTTTCAAGCGATTTTGTGGTTGGTTGCCAAAACGCCGTTGCCTGGCTATTGGCTGCGTTTGGCCAGCCGCAATATGCAACGCAATGGTCAGCGGGCCGCCTTTGCAATTATCGCCTTGGCTATCGGGGTGTTTACGATTGGCTTTTCGGCAGCAGCGTTGTTGACGGTCCAAAAAGAGCTTGATGCCCGCGCCGATCCAAATACCAACCTCAATCGGGCGATGTGGGTGATTACTGCTCCCAGCGAGTCTACCAAGGTTGCCCAAATTGTCGAGCAATTGCAGCAACCAGCGCTTGAGCCAATTCAATTGCTGAAATTACAAACTTCATTGCCCGAGCTTGAAGGCGTGAAATTTGAAACCTCGGCTCGCTCAGCCACGCAAATCGGCGATATTCAACTGACCGAAGGCCAATGGCAGGCTGCGGCTGATCAAGTGATGTTTTCAACATGGTTTTTCAGCGAAATTCCGCTTGGCACTGAGCTAGAATTGATTGGATCGAACGGTCGATTAAACGTTCGCTTGGTTGGTCGCTACGAAAATCAGCGCAGCCAAGCATCGAGCGCCATTGTGATTAGCCCTGACGCTGTGTCGCAATTGGTTGCACAACCTGTTACGCTGATTTATGCGCTTAATCTGCCGATTAACCAATTGAGCACTGCGACCAACACGTTTAATCAGGCGATACCCCAAGCCTTTGTCTATAACGAAGTCGAAATGTACAACACTACTCAAATGATCTATCGCTCGTTGGGCTTGTTTGTGGTGGCTGTGGCTGGCTTGGCGTTCGTGGCAGGCATGGTGCTGATCGCCAATGCGGTTGGTTTGGCATTGTTTGAACGTCGCCGCGAGATGGGCATTTTCAAGGCGGTTGGCTATAGCACTGCCCACTTGTTGCGCAGCATCAGCATGGAATATAGCTTAGTCGGCTTGATTGCTGGTAGCGCTGGTATGCTCGCAGTTTGGCTTGCGATCACAGTGATTAATACGCTTGAACCCAAGGCTGGGCTTGGGCTAGATGCCTTGCCAGGTTTGCTGATTTTCGCTTTTGCAATTGGCCTAGCGCTGTTGACGGCATTGGGTGTTGCCTGGCGACCAGCCCATCTGCGCCCGCTGCATGTGCTGCGCGACGAATAAGTTTTATGCTAAACTTATCGTTGTGCAATATGCAATTGATTACCCCCAACTGAATGATGATTTGATTCAACGCCCACGCCTTCAAGCTCAATTGGAGGCGTGTTGGACATGTCGTTTGACGATGGTCGTGGCGGCGGCTGGCTATGGCAAAACCACCGCGCTAGCCCAGTGGATGCAGCAAACGCTTGGCGGCGATTGGCTGTGGTATGGCCTGCATAGCCCAACCGAGGCTGATCAGCTTCAGCGTTTGTTGAGCAGCCTAACCAAAGCTCGCTTCCCTCAAATCAATCCGATCAATAGTTTGGCTGATTTGTTTGATTGCTGGGCAACCTTGGCTCCGCGCCGAATTGCCTTGGTGCTTGATGATTGTCAACATTTGCAGGCGAGTGCTTGGCGTTTGTTGAATGAATTGGCTCGTTTTGCGCCGACCAACCTGCATCTTGTTTTGAGCAGCCGCCAATTGCCACAGCTTGATTGGGCTGGTTTAGCGGCGCGGGGGCAATATCGCCAATTAACTGCCGCTGAATTGCGATTTAGCCAAGCTGAATTGCAGGAGCTATTGCCTACTCAAAGCCCGATCCAACGCCAAGCTGCTTGGCAAGCAACCAACGGCTGGCCTGCTGGTTTGCGCTTGTGGCGGGCCTTGCCCTCAGGTTATCAAGGCACAATCAGCGATTTTCTCGCCCAAGATGTGTTGGGGCAATTGCCTGAGGCGGTGCGGCGTACTGCCCAATTTGCCGCGCTCTTGCCCTTTTTTAATCAAGCAGTACTGACGGCGATGGCCGCGCCTGACCCAGCTAGTTTATGGCATTACAACCTGTTTGTACTACCTGATCACGCCGAATGGTGGCGCTTTGAGCCATTTTGGTTGGAAGTGCTGCGCCAACAACCGTTGGCTGAAACTACTCAATTGTTGGCCCAAGCGGCCACATGGTTCGAGCAGCAGGGGCATCTGGCGGCAGCCTTGGATGTCTGGTGTCGTTTAGGGCAGTGGCCGCAGGTGGCCGAGCAGCTTAAGCACCATGGTTTGCAATTGTTGGCTCAACATCAGCCAGTGTTGCAATGGCTCCAACAACTGCCGCTGGCCGAGCGCCAAATTGCCGAATTGCTGCATCTGTATGGGCTGGCTTTGCGCGAACACGACCCTGTGCTTGCGGCCCAAACCTTGGCTCAAGCAGCCCAACGCTATCGGGCTGAGCAACGTTATGCCGAGGCTTTTCAGGTGGTTGGCGAACAATGTTTGATCTATTTTTGGCAGGGCGATGAGCAAGCCTTAATTGGGGTGGCGCGTGAAAGTTTTAGCCTCAAAAGTTTTGTTTGGTATCGTCAACGCCGCGATTTGTTGAAATTTCCCTTGTTATTGTTTCAAATCAAGCGTGGTCGCTATCTCAAGGCCTTGGCGACGGCCCAAAGTTTAGCCCAAAGCGAATTACCCTTCTTTTGGCGTTGGGTGGCAGCCTGCGTTGTTGGTGGCTTATACACGATTTTGACCTTGCCGAACGAGGGCATTCAATGGCTCGAAGTTTGGTTGCAACACCCCCAAGTTCAAGCCGAACCAGCCATGCGCATGAGTTTGCTCGATTTGTTGGCAACCTGCTTGATGAGCCGCGCCGCGCCCGACGATCGGATTGCTGCCCAAGATTTAGCTGATCAAGCCAGCCGTTTGAGCGAACGCTATGGCGTGCGTTTGACTCGTTTGCAAACGCGCGGGACGAAACTCGGTTTGGCCTTGTTGGAAGCTGATCGACCAACGACTGAGCGTTTGATTCAGCAATTGCTTTTGCCGAGCGATGAGCCATTGCCCTCGATTATGCGCAATCGCTTGCTTGCACTACGCGCCTTTGCTTGGGCTAGTTTGGGCGAAATTAAGCTGGCGCAGCATGATGCAACGCTCAGCGAACGCGGCTTGATTCGCGATGATGCGCTGTATGGAGCTGATCCACGCATGTGGTTGATGTTGGCGCAAGCCTGGTTTTGCTGTGGCGAATATCAACGGGCCTTGGCGGCTTTGGAGCGTGCCAAACCGCTGCTCGAGGCCGCTCAATCGCCGATTTTACGCTTGCGAGCAGGCTTGGTGCAGCTGGCTAGTCGTTGGCAACTTCAGCCTAGCCCGCAGTTAATTGCCGAAGCGACCACGATTTGGCGCGATTACTTATCCGATGGCGACCGCCATATGAACGCAACGCCGCTGCGTTTAACCACGTTGTTGGTGGAATTGGGCTTGCGCACGGGGATTGCGCCACAGCGAATCGCCCAATTTTTAGCTGAGCGTGATCGGGCGGCTTTAGAAGAAATTTGCTGGAAACTGTATGCCGAGCAGCCGCAACAGCAAACCGCGCTCTTGCAACTTTTGGGCTTATATGGCTCGGCAGCCAGCCTTGAGCGGTTGCAAGAAGTGATTAAACAAGCCTCGACCCAGCAGCGCAAAATTGCCCAGCACAGTTTAACCAGCATTCGCCAGCGCCCAGCCTATGCACTGAAAATTCAACTTTTTGGTAGTTTGCAACTTTGGCGTGGCGCAGAATTGGTCGATCCCAACGAGTGGTCGCGTGAGAAGGCGCGGCAATTATTGGCCTTATTGGTGCTGCAACGCCCAAGAATTATCAGCCGTGAAGCCTTGATCGAGCACTTTTGGCCTGATCTTACGCCGCAAGCCGCCGATGGAGCATTGCGAGTTACTTTAAATGCCCTGTTGCATGTGCTAGAGCCAGAACGCAGCGGCGGCGCTAATTCGGCCTTTGTGTTGAGTGAAGCAGCTGGCTTGCGTTTAAATCCACAAGCGCAGATCGCTACCGATTATGCTGAATTTCAAACCTTGCTACAAACTGCCGCCAAACAACGCCAGCAGGGAGCCATGCCTGCCGCTTTACAAGCCTATCAAGCAGCCTTGGCCTTGTATCAGGACGATTTATTAAGCGATATTGCTTACGCCGAATGGGTGCTGGATTGGCGTGAGCAAGCTTTGATCCAATTTGTGGCTGCAACCAGCGATTATTTGGAATTATTGTTGGCTTATGGCCCGACTGCTGAGGCCATTCCCTATGCTGAGCGTTTGTTGAGCTATGACCCCTATCACGAACCAACCTATCTGCGCCTAATCGACATCTACCACATGTTGGGCAATGCTAGTGCTGCTGAGCGCATTCGAAAACGCCTCGAACGTATTTCCTTATAACACTTCACTTTTTTACACATTTAATTAATGTATTTTAACTAAGAGCGATAGCTGATATATCGCTCTTATATCGGTTTAACTATCGTTGGCCCAATAGTTTACGCCATGGCGATATGGTGTAATAGCCCTGTCAACAACGAGGTGCGCACCCACAGCTGACACACTCACAATTGCTTAGTCTAACAGGAGTACCACCCCATGGCAGATGTAAAGAATTTGATCGATGCTGAAGTGACCGCCGCCGAAACCGAATTGTTCGCTGATGAATTGGAAGAGCATGTAACCAATGCCGCCGCTGCCTGTGTTTCATCGTTAGGTTCACTCAGCACCTCAGGCACGATTTGTACCGTCAGCACCTTCTGCACCGCCGCCATCGAAGCCCAATAAATTGAATTGTCTTCTTAGTTAGCGAGGATTTTACTTATGTCAGATGTAAAAAACTTGATCGACGCTGAAGTGACCGCCGCTGAAACCGAATTGTTCGCTGATGAATTGGAAGAGCACGTAAGCAACGCCGCTGCCGCCTGTGTTTCATCGTTAGGTTCACTCAGCACCTCAGGCACGATTTGTACCGTCAGCACCTTCTGTACCGCTGGTGTCGCTGAAAAATAACCTGGCTCTCTCTTAGCTACTTTGTGAGGAATGCATTAATGACAGACGTAAAGAACTTGTTGGCTGCTGAAGTGACCGCTGATGATGCTGATTTATTTGCCGATGAACTAGAAGAGCACATTAGCAACGCTGCCGCCAGCTGTTTATCATCGTTGGGTTCATTGAGTACTTCAGGTTCAATTTGTACCGTTAGCTGTTTCTGCACGGCTGAGGCTGAAATTCAGTAGTGTGGTGTAAGGGAGCCAGGCAGCAGGAAACTGCTTCTGCTGCTTGCACCTTCCCCCAGCACTACGCCTACATGGTGGAAGTATGACTACACAGCACAGGCTCCGGCTACCGCAAGGGTCTGGAGCCTTGACTGATTAAATGGAGTATGACGATGGATGGATTTTTGCTCGCGAATGCTTCAACCTCAAACGCCGCACTCTTCGAACAACTAGCCGATTTGGGTGTATCCCTTCAGCACAAAGCCACCGCGCAACGCCCCGCCAGCTGGTTATGGATTTGCACCAACCAGGTTGAGGAAACCGATCGCTTAATCTCGTTCGTCACGTCCACTCCATTGCCGGTGGTAGTGCTTCAGCCATTGGTGCATACGCTACGGCTTGGGCCATTGTTTGGCGCTGATGATTATTGCTGTGTTGATTGTTTTCAACGGTATAACGCTCTTTTTCCCACTCCCGCAACCAGCGATTATCTGATGGCGCTGCCAGCTTGGCAAACTGCTGCCCGTTGGCTCACCAATCAATTGCCACAGCTCGCCGCCCGCATCCTGGTGATTCGGGCTGATGGAACCAGTCAATTAGGTCGTTTGCCGCGTGACCCATTATGTTTGCGCTGCTCGTCCTTCCGCAACTACCCAATCGATTCCCTACAGCAACTTCATCAACCATCGGATAACGGAGTGTAATCATGTCAAAGACGTTTTTATCAATTGATGACATTTTGACGCGGGTTGCGCCGTTGGTGAATCCGCGAACCGGAATCTTGGGCACTGCAACCGAACTACCACGCACGCCTGGTAATCCTGCAATTCCAGTCTATAGCACCAACATTCATTGTGCCGAGCTAGCTATGACCGAGGCTCCAGCGGGCACGGGTGTATTTTTGGAACGGGAATGGGCTAAGGCGAAATCTTATTGTGAAGCCCTCGAACGTTATTGCAATGTCAAGCATGCGCATCAAAACTTTATTGTGGCGACCCGTCAAGAGTTGGGTATCGAAGCAGTTGATATGGAGTTATTTCCCCGCTGCTCCGATGCTGAATATCGCAACCCTGCTAACCCAACCACCCCGCCGAGCAACCGCCAACCCATGCGCTGGGTCGAAGGCTATTCGCTAATTTCAGGCCAGCCGATGTATGTTCCAGCGATTGGAGTCTATGTTGGGATGCAGCCTGAATATGCTGGCGAAACCTTTACTACCTCGATTTCAACTGGCACGGCGCTGGCAGCCAGCTACGAACAAGCAATTGTAACTGGCATTGGCGAGGCGATCGAACGCGATGCCTTGAGTATTGCCTGGTGGCAAAAATTGGCCTTGCCCCAAGTTGATTTGCGCGAATTTCCTGACCCAGCCTTCCAAGAACGCTTGAGTCGGGTCGAAGCGGCTCAAATTCAGAGCTATTTTTTTGATGCAACCACTGATTTAGGCGTTGCGACGATCTATGCAGTCCAAGTTGCGCCCCATGGTCGGTTGCGCACAATGGTAATGTCGGCCACGCGTACCAATCCATTGGCCTTGCCCAGCAAAGTGCTCGACGAATCGGCGGCCTCGCGGATTGGTATCGAGCATTCGTTGAGCCAACCGTTGCCCTTTGATCCTGCCGATTATCGCACCTTTATGCGCTTGAGTGATGGCGCTGCCTACTATGCCGATGCGGCCACCGCTCCAGCCTTTGATTTCTTGTTTGAGCAAACTCGCTGGCGCACGCTCGACCAACTGCCACGGCTCGATCATCCTGATCCAGCGGTCGAAGCCCAGCGCTTGATCGATATTTTTCGGCGGGCTGGGCTGGAACTGATTGTGGTCGATTTGACCTTGCCAGCCTTGCGCGAAGTTGGTTTGTATACGATCAAAGTGGTTGCGCCACAATTGATGCCCTTCAGTTGTAACTATAATGCTCGCTTTTTGGCTACGCCGCGCTTGTATAGCGTGCCGGAGCGCATGGGCTACCCCGTTTTGGCCGAAGCTGAATTAAACCATTGGCCTCAGCCATTTGCCTAGTTTGAAAGGATTGCCCGATGGATCAACTTTATTCAACTCTTGTGGCAACCCATCAGCAATGGCTGTTTGCCCAAGGTTTACACGAAAATCGTTCAGCTCGTTTGCTCTTGGTGACCGACGCAGTGATGGCGCAGGCACTCTTGGCTCGCTTGGGGCAACTACCCTTAGCCCAGGTGACCGTCGCCGCCTTATCCAGCGCCGATCATGGCCCAATTTCACAACAGATTCGCGAATTGACCAGTACGTTTCCAATTCAGTTGCTAGCGCGACCTTTCGCTGCTGGTGGCTTGGGCTTGCTGCTCAGTCGCTATCACGCCGCAGCATTAATCACTCAGCGGCCTTATCCGGCGGTGGCCGAAGCCTTGAATCAAGCCAGTTTACGGGCTGCCACGCCATGGACTGCGCTCAGTCTGTGGGGCGCACAAATTACCCTAGGGCCGACGATTTTGCCCAATCACACCGCCTGTTATGCCTGTTATCAAGCGCGATTACGCTCGTGCGAAACCCGCAACGATGTCTGGCAGGCGCGGGATGGCTTTTTGCGGCGGCAACAACAAGCCTTGTTTCAGCCCTCGCTGGCGGCGCTCAATCAATTGGCTGCTAGCTATGGCTTGGCCGAAATCGAGCGCTTATTGCTTGGTCAACAACCACCGTTGGCGCTAGGCCGCGAAGTTCAATGGGATACATTCAATCTTGGCGTGAGCCGCAATCATGTTGAGCCATTTGAAAACTGTTCAGCCTGTGGTGGCCAGCAAAATACTACTTGGATTGGCCATGATCAATTAGCTCAGGTGGTGTCCAAATTAAGCTTGCAAGCCCGCGAGGTGGCACTATGACCCAGGCAATTGATTTACACAGCCAACTCCAGAGCGATCCGCAGGTGCAAATTCCAACCCGCCCACGGATCTCCGATGAAATTGCCCGAGTTTGGCATAACGAACAGCTGTTGTTATTGCTGGGCGGGCCGCAAGATGTGGTGTTGCGTGGCAAAGCGGTGCGCAATCTGCTGCCGCAACTCTTGCCTTTGTTGAATGGTCTCAACACCCGCGAAACGATTGGCGAACGCTTGGCGCAATTCAAGCCCACAACGATTGACGATACCTTGCAGTTGTTGTATGTGCAGGGGGTGCTTGAAGAAGGCCCATTGCCGAGCAATACGCTTGATCCCCAAGTTGCCCGCGCATTCAGTCAACAACTAGCTTTTTACA
Organism: Chloroflexota bacterium; assembly: GCA_020161265.1. Classification (NCBI taxonomy): domain Bacteria; kingdom Bacillati; phylum Chloroflexota; species Chloroflexota bacterium. The sequence goes on from JAIUOC010000003.1 coordinate 548,629, forward strand.
GCCGCTTTGTTGACCAAACGCGGGTCTGTCGCAATCGCTATGAAGTGCTGCAACGCTTGCAAGCGACGCCTTTGTTGTTGATTGGTGGCGAGCGTTTGGTTGCTCCATTGCTGCATCAATTGGCGCAAGCTGGCTTAGGCCGCGCCACTTGGCTGGCCAATGCAGATCCAACCACAACCTATGCCCTGCCACATTTGGCGCTTGATCTTCAAGTTCCGCAGGCTGATCAATTACTTGCAGCAGTTGATCATTGGTTAGATGAGCATCACGAGGGCTTGATCTGTTTGCTGACTAGCACGGCGCAGGCTGAATTAACCCAGGCACTCAATCAACGGGCGATTCAAGCGCAAACTCGCTTTACCCGACTTTGGCTGCACCCACAGCATATTGAGCTTGGCCCGACTACCTTTGTTGGTGAAGCTGGCTGTTATGCCTGTGCCGAGCAAGTTGATAGCCATGAACCACAATTAAGCGAGCCAACCGCGCCGCTGAGCCTCAACGAGCAGTTAGCCTTGAGCCAAGCAAGTTTGGTGGTTGGCAACCTGATTTCGGGCTTGAGTCCAGTGATTACGGGCGGCGTGCGTTATCTGCTTGATCCAACGACGCTCGAATTTGTGGCTCAATCAGTGCATCGTTTGGTGTTGTGCCCAGTTTGTGGCCAGCCCAACCTCGATGCGCCCCGCGATCTGTTGGTAGGCGCGGGCCATTTCGAGAATTTGCCGCTGTGGTATCACGCCAACACCGATGAACGTAGTTACGCGATTTTCCCCAAGGCCCATCAACAGCATTATGCGCCAAAAAATGCGATTGCAATCGTCAGCGGGGCTAAGGGTTATACCAATAGCCAACGTCATGCGCTGAGCGAATTGCAAGGCCAATGGCAGCCTGATTCAACTGTTGATCTCAGCATTCAATTACCAGTTCAAACCACGATTGCGCCCTTAGCTTGGCTGTTTGAGCAAGCATTTGTGCGCAAACCAGCCACCCAGGCGATCGCCGCTGGCCAACGTTTTGTGCCTTCGGGCGGCAATCTAGCCTCGCAAACCGTCTATTTGCTCAACCACAAGCTGAGCAATTTGGCGACTGGCATCTATCACTTGAACCAACATGACGCTTCGTTGGAAGCAATTCGCCCCCAATTTAGCTGGGATGACGTCTCCAAAGCCTTCCCCAGCGATCCGCTGAATCAACAAACCTTGGGTTTGATTGTGCTGACGGCGGCGATTGGGCGAGTTGAAGGCAAATACGGTGCAAAATCGTATCGCATCGCGCTCTACGATTGTGGCGTTGCTGCGCAGGCAATTGAATTTTTGGCAGCTGCTGCAGGCTGGCAAATCGAGCAAATCAGCGCCTTCTACGATCAAGAACTGCGCGATCTGCTCCATGTCTATAGCCCAAGCGAAACCCCGTTGCTGGTGCTGCGGCTGGTTGCGCCCAATCCTGAGGTGCTGCAATGAGCGAACATTTCTTCGGTGCTGGTGTGAGTGCCAGTTCCTATATTCACGAATGGACCAGCCTACAACGGGGCAACGCGCTGCCTGAGCTGGATCAGCTTGCTAACTCATGGTGGTCAAGTTTGTTTGAAGCCAAGGCCAAAATCGCTTTGCCAGCGGCCTATCCAACCCATTTGAACTATCAACAACTGATTAATCAACGTCAAAGTTTGCGCGAATACGCTGATCGTCCAGTGAATTTGGCTGATTTGGCGACTTTTTTGGAGCATGCCAGCCGCCCGCTCAACCCAGTAAGCAAGCCCTTGAGCCTGCTTGCGTCGTTGGTGTTGAAATCCGACGATTTGGCCTTGGGTGGCTATGTTTATAACCCCGCTGCCCATCAATTGGCCGTGTTACGCACTGCCGATCCGCTAGAGCCATTGCAACGCTATTGCTTTCAACGTGAATTTTTACAAGCACCATTGATTGTATTAGTGCTGACTTCGCTGCCCAGCGCGATCAACCAAGCTGGTGATCGTGGCTATCGTCAGGCCTTGCTTGATGCTGGCGCACATTTGCAGCGTTTATATGTTGCAGCCCAGCGTGTCGGCATGATCGGTTGTGCTACTGGCAGCGTGATTCAAGGTCAATTAGCCCGTTGGCTCGGCTTTGATGATTATCAAACCCAGGTCTTAATCGGTTTTGCTGCTGGCTATCCTCACAAGGAGCAAACTCATGACTAACCCCGCTTTAACGCTGAATGATTTTGCTGCGCTTGAGGCCAGCACCGACTATCGCCCGCAAGTTGTTGATGATGTGCAAGTTTCGCCATTTAGCCAACAGCAAACCAACCAATATGTGGTTGGCCGCCCAGCTTCGCCGTCGTTTATGCGCACCAATGTGGTTGGCGTGCGCATTTTGGAATTGCTGAATGGCCAGCGCTCAATCGAGCAGCTACAAACCGAAATGCAACAACGCTATGGCATTGAGGTCAGCATTGAAAAGATTCGCCATTTTTGCGATTTATGTGCTCGTCACCGTTTATTAGTCCATGAAACCTGGGCCAACACAACCCCTGATTCAGAAGATGCCCCACGTTTGGGCCGTCGCAGTGGTTTCTATTGGACGCTGATTCGCGGCGATAGTTTTATTGAACGGATTGTGGCTTGGCAGCGCTGGTGGTGGAATCCAGTTACTTGGCTGTTGATGCTTGGTTTGTTGGGTGTGGGCTTGGCCTACATTGTGACCAAAGGCGTGATGTTGGTTTCGCCCTTGATGTTAGCCCACCCCGATGCCAGCAAGCACCTGATTTTCTGGCTCTTTGGGCTATTTATGGTTGAGATTGCGACTCACGAATTGGCCCACGCTGTGGCTTGTCGTATGGCCGGAGCCAAACCAGCGGGCTTTGGGATGGGCTTGCTCTGGTGGTTTATTCCGATTTTCTTCACCGATACCAGCGATATTTACCGCGTGCCGAGCAAATATCGGCGAGCTTCGGTGGCGGCGGCTGGCCCCTTGGTTGATGCGCTGTGGTTTGGGGTTGTTGCTAGTTTGCTCTGGCTTTTGCCACGCGATAGTTTGGCCTATGAAATTGCCTTTGCCTATAGCGGCATTCCAGCTTTGCTCTGTTTGATCAACCTCAATCCATTTGTTTCGCGGATGGATGGCTATTGGATTATTACCAATTTACTGGAGCAGCCCAATTTGCGCCGCCGCACCGTGCGCAACATCGTCAACAACATACGCGGTTGGTTTGGCGCTGCGCCAATTATCGACCCGCTGAGTGAGCAACAATCAGGGCGTTGGCAATGGGCCTATAACATGTATGCCTTAGTTTCATTGCTCTGGACGGTTTTCTTTATGTTCAACATCGGCTTTCATTTTGCCAGCTATGGCTTCACGATTCTGCGAATGTACGCCGCAGCGCTATAAGGAGCATGGCCATGACTGATTTATATCAATCAAGCATTGTGATCGCCACTGATCAAACTGCCCAACCAACTTGGCAACCCGCTTCGCCCGTCTTGGTACGCTTGGCTGGAACAAGCTACAACCATTTACATAACCTAAAGTTTGAGCGCACGATTGGCCTGTTTCAAGTGATTTTGCGCCAACAACGCTGGCTCGATAACCATACCCAGGCAATTGTTGATGTGCTCTACACATTAATTGGCACAACCCAAGGTTCGCTCAAAAGCAGCTTAGTGGCTCTGAAACGCGATATTTTCAATCGCCGTTTGCCCTTGCGCAGCGATGTTGCCAGCTTGCGCAATCTGGATCATCCAACCTTGCGCGGGCAGGTGCTGCGTTTTCGCCGTACCTTGCAGCAATTGCAACGGGCTTGGCGCGAGGCTCGGTTGGTGTTTGAACAAGAATTACAAGCCAAACGACGGTTGTTGCAACAAAGCTATGCCCAGCCAGCCTTCCAAAAGGCGGTGCAAGTGGCTAGCTCAACCTTGGCTAGCAGCTTGCCGCGCTATATCAACGCCGATCCCAGCCAGTTGCGCAGCCGCGAACGCAAAACCGAAGTTGGAGCCTACCAATATCTGATGCGCATGGCCGGCAAAACCAGTCCATTTAGCCATTTTGGACCCTTGGTGCTCGGCTCGGCTGACCCAACATTGGCTCAACCGGTTGCGATTGAAGGCCAAATGCCCCAAGCGCGGGCGGTCAGCCAATTGCGGCGCTCGGTGGTTGGCGCAATTCGTAATGCCTTGGTGCGCGTGTCGGCAATCAACGCTTATTTGCCCTTGCGCTTGAATCCGAGCAGCTTTGTTGATGGCGAGAGTTTGGTTTTTTCGCGCTTGCGCCAACAGCTTGATGACCCCAACCAATATTTTGCTTCATGGCAACGCCGTGGTAAACGTTCGCCCTTGCTCGATAGTGTGTTGGCAGTCTTTACTGACCACCAGCAATTGAGCTACGCCGAATTGTTGGAGCTTTTGCAAACCCAACATCCTGAGCTAAGCTCCGCCAAACTTGCCCAGACGATCAATCAATTGCTCGCTAGCGGCTTGCTCTTTTACAATTTGGATTTGCCCTCAGATTATCGTGACCCAGTGCTGGCATTAATTGAGCAATTGGCCGATGTTCCCTCGGCTGAGGCTGGGCAAATTCGTGAATTATTACAACTTTTGGCTGAATCGGCTCAAAACTATGCCCAGGCAACGGTTGCTCAACGTTGGCAGTTTGAACAACATATGCGCCAAATCGTCGATCAGATCTTGGCTTTTGCGCCCGAATTGAAGCAAACCAGCAGCCAACTTGGCCAGCTGATTGTTGAAGATGTAGTTTGGGATGACGTAGCGGTGCATTTGGGTCAGCCATTATTGGCAAGCTTAGCCAGCGATTTGGCTCCAGTTTTGGAGTGTGGTTTTCAGCGCGACGGGCGTGGCCCAGCCCAAAGTTGGCTGCTCGATATTTTCACCCATGCCTTTGGCGAAGGCGGCCAAACCGACACCATTCTAGGCTTTGCGCCTGAATATAATCGGCTCTCGGCCAATTCTAGCGAGCTGCCAATGCCACGGATTAACGCTATTCAGCAACGCCAACGCCGTTATGGCCAGTTTTTGCACCAAGCGCTTGATGCTGAGCGCGAAGCCCGTGAATGTGTGCTTGATCCCCAGGTATTTTGGCAGCTTGCCGCCGATTTTGGTCAACATAATCACTATGGCTCAACGAGTATTCAATTTCAGGTGGCCGCCAGTAGCCAAACAGCGCTTAAGCAAGGCGATTATTTGGTGGTGTTGAATTACACCTTGCCGGGCTTTGGGCGCTTCTTGACGCGCTATTTGAGCTTATTGCCTGAGCCAAGCTGGCAAACCTATGTGCAATCGGCATGGCAGCCATTGCATAGCGATGCTCAGGCCCAGCCAGCCGAAATCGTTTCGGTGCTCGAACATAATGCCCAAGTGCATGTGCCATTTACGGCAAATGTGATTGTGCCACCCGACGAACCAAGCTATCGTTCGCAAGCGATTCAGCATGGCGTTGGCGATTTGCGCCTTGCCCACGATCCGGTTGCTGATCAATTACGAGTTTATCGCCGCCACACTGATGGTAGCCAACAAGAGCTTTTGCCCTTGTATATGGGCTTTTTGCATATGGTTTCGCTGCCAATTTTGCAACGAGTGCTGGCCCAACTCAGCCCAAGCAGCTATCACATGGAGCAATTGCGACCGCGTGAGCAAACCTTGGTTTCGCGCAAGCAACCAACTAATACCATTAGCCATACGCCGCGCTTGCGGATTGGCCGTTTGGTGTTGCAACGCGAAAGCTGGAATGTGCCAACCACCGCAATTCCGAGCAGCGTCGCCAACGACGAATTTATGAGCTTTTTCAATTGGTATAGCTGGGCGGAACAAGCAGGCCTGCCGAGTGAAGTGTTTGTCCGCATCCAACGGCCACTCAGCAGCAAACATCTCAATATGTGGACCAACCACAAACCGTTGGCGCTTGATTTCGAAAATTATTTCAGCATTCAGATGTTGCGCCATGTGATTGCTGATGATCAGGTTAGCTTGACCCTCGAAGAAATGCTGCCCAGCCCGCAGCAGCAGTGGTTTGATCTTGATCAAGAACCCTATGTGATTGAATTTCAGGTTGAGTTTAATCGGGGAGGCAGCGTATGAGTTTGGCAGTGCTGAATGGCAAAATCTACTATAGCCCGCAGAATATCAGCGAGCCATACGATCCGAGAGCTGATCGATTGATTGCTGAAGCATGGACTCCGCTGTTCGATCGATTGCACGAACAGATTGAGTTGATTACCTGGTTGCGCTTTGCTGAAGGCGGCTACCAGCTGCGCATCGCCTGTTTTGCTGAGGAGCACGTTTTGCGCGAGTTTGCGATTCCGTTGATTCGTGAGCGCTTTACGGCCTATTTTGCCCAAAATCCTGATTTGTGTGGCGATGCGCAGCCACTTTCGGCGCAGGCCGCGATTCTCAATCGCAAATTGGGGCTGGATACCGATGTTCAAGCCTTGGCGCAGCCTGGCACAATTCAGCTTGAAATCAGCCATGATCTCGCGATTGGGCGGGATCACGATTCGCTGGAAGATTTGCAGCACTACTATGCACTGCAAACCGTGATTGCTCGGGCGACGCTCGATGTAATTCCGCATACAACAGATTTGGTGTCTCGCAAAATCTTCATTCGGATCTTTTTGGATGAACTGTTGCACGCTGGATTTTTGCAAAGCTACGAAATTAGCCAACTGCTTGAGCGCTTGCGCCAAACGTGGGTTGATTATTTTGAATTTCCAGTTGAGTTTATTCTGCAATCGGATGCGTTGGTGTCCCAATCGCTCGAACGCCATTGGCGGTTTCATCAACAGCCTTTGGCCCAACGTCTAAGTTTATTGCCCGAAGCGTTACATGAAGTGGTGCAGAATGGGTTGGCGGGTTTACAACGCTATGCTGGGCCAGTGATCAAGCGCAATCAACAACAAGAATTGGCTCGTTCGAGCTACGCTGCACTTTCATCGCTGTTTCATCTGACCCATAACCGCCTGAGCGTGAGCATCGCCGAGGAAGCGCATTTGTGTAGTTTGTTGCTCTCGTTGGAACGCCAGCGCCAACAACAACCTGATCAAACGCTGCAACAACTGCTGGTGAACCAATATTAAGCTGAAATTTGCGCTGGAAAGGGGAATCTAATGCCGAATCCAAGCCAATGGCACTATCGCCAAGTATTTCTACAACCACCGAATACGCCGACCCCAACCAAGCCTGATCTGCGCCAGGTCTGCGATCGAATGCTGCTCGATTGGGAAAAAACCTTTGGTGAGCACGGCAGCTTGCAGCCACATATCGATCGCTGGTTTTTTATTCGCTACGGCGAGGGCGGCTATCATGTGCGGTTGCGCTACCAAAGCCCGCCCGAACAGCGCACAACCACGATTGATCCGTTGCTGGATGCCGAGTTGTTGCGCTTTTTTCAAGAGCATGCGGCGACTGTCGGTTTGGCGCAAACGCCACGGGCAATTGATGAACTGTATGCAGCAGGCTACCTGCGCGATCTGACCTACGAGCCAGAATATGCCAAGTATGCTGGCACGCTGGGCATGGCTTTGGCCGAACAGCATTTTGCCTATTCCAGTGCGATTTGCCTGCGGGTATTGCAGGCCAGTGCAGCTAGTGGCGTGGCTCGCTCGTTTTGGGTGCTTGAATTAGTGCACGATCTGCTGGAGCAATTTAGCCCTGATCCGTATGTCCAAGCCTTGATTGTGCGCAGCTACCTCGATTATTGGATTGCCCAAGTGGTGGGTGATCGGGCAGTCTTTATTCAAGGCTTGGAGCAACATTACGAGCGCCAAGCACCGGTAATTCGCCAGCGTTTGGGCAGCTTGCGCCACAACCAACAGTATCCATTATTTGCTGATTGGCGCGAACATCTGCGCAGCCATTTTGCTGATTTGCAGCTAGCAGAGGCCAAGCAACAACTCCAATCGAGCGTAACAGCGCATTTTCAGCGCTATCAGGCTGAACTGCCAGCCATTTTGGCCGAATATCCACTGACTGGCTTGCTCTTTGTGCCCAATTATCTGCATTTGGTGCAAAATCGCTTGGGCTTGAGCATTATGCAAGAGCTGCAATTGCTGTATATGCTGTATCGTGTGCAAATTGCTGAACTCGATATTGCGCCAACCAGTGTGCCGTTGATTTTGGAGCCACGCTAGAACCTATATCGCTTTTAGTATCGCTTAGCCTCTCGTTTTCCGGGAGGCTAAATTGTTTAATTGAGCTAGCTGAATACCCTATTGAAGGAGGAAGCGATGGCTCCAGTATTGGTCGTAGAACATCTGCAAAAACACTATGGCAATCATAAAGCAGTCAAAGATGTTTCATTCAGTGTTGAGGCTGGGGAGATTTTTGGGATTGTTGGCCCGAACGGGGCCGGAAAAACGTCATCGGTGGAATGTATTATTGGCCTACGTCCGGCAACTGCTGGCACGATTCAGCTTTTGGGTCGCGATTTGAAGCAGCATGGCCCATATATTCGCAGCAAAATTGGCGTGCAACTGCAACAAGCAACCTTACCGGATCGCCTGACGGTGGCCGAAGCATTGCAACTGTTTGGCTCGTTTTATCCCCAAGCGCGGCCTTGGCAAAAAGTGATTGAGGAATGGGGCTTGGCCGAGCAAGCCAAAACCGCCTTTGCTAATCTCTCTGGTGGCCAAAAGCAACGCTTATTTATTGCGCTTAGCCTGATCCACGACCCCGAAATTGTGTTTCTCGATGAATTGACGACTGGTCTTGACCCACAGGCGCGGCGGATTACCTGGAATTTAATTCAAGATGTGCGCAAACGTGGCAAAACCGTAGTTTTGGTCACCCACTTTATGGAAGAAGTTGAGCGTTTATGCGACCGAATTGCGGTAATCGATCAAGGCACCGTGATTGCGCTGGATACGCCAGATCGCATGATTGCGGCTTATCAACATGATTTGCGCCAACAACCAGTGCCCAGCCGCGACCTGCCGCACCCCGAACGAGTAACCTTTGAAGATGTCTTTTTACGCTTGATCGGCCAGCCAGCCCATTAATCGCCCTTAATTCAGGAGGAAGTATGCACGCTTTTTGGCAAATTGTACGAACTGAATTGCGCTTGATGGGGCGTGATCTGACCAACCTTAGCTTTATTGTGTTTTTTCCAGCGGTGATGGCCTTGGTTTTGGGGTTACAAATGCCCGCTGGACCGAGCCAAACCGCCAATGCCTTGATGATGTTGGCGTTTGGCCCGATGATTTTTGGGATTATGGCGTTTCCGATGAGCTTGGTGAATTATCGGGAGCGTGGTATGTTGCGGCGCTTGCAAATCACCCCAATCTCGCCGCTACGCTATTTGTTAGCTCAAGCCTTGGTTGGCTTGTTGTTGGTATTACTAGGCGGCTTGGTTGTTTTAATCCTCAGTGTAGTAGTTTTAAAATTGCCGTTGCCTGCCAACCCACTTGGCTTGATTGCCAGCTTTTTAGTTGGGGCAATCGCCTTTTCGGCCTTGGGCGCTTTGCTTGGCAGTCGTATTCGCAATACCCGCAGTATCCAAGTTGTTAGCATTTTGGTGTTTGGAGCGATGGCGGTGGTGCTGGTTTCGAGCACAACCAACCAATCGGGCCTGCTTCAACAAATTGGCGCTTGGGTGCCTGCACGCCATTTGGTGCAATTAATCGAAGCAAATTGGTTGGGATTAAGTTTTAATATTTGGCCAAGTTTGGCTGTATTGGCCTTGTTAACTGTGGTCAGCCTTGGCTCGGCAACCAAATTATTTCGCTGGGAATAGACCATTAGCAAGCCCTAAACCCATTCTTATGCTAATCAGCTAGGGGTGGGTTTTTAGTTGTTTAGCAAGATTGTTAAGTAACTTGAAATTGATTCTTGACAATTCTGTTTAACTATGTTATAAATAGCGCATACAAATAAATATCACTTGCGTAACTCATCCAGAGGGGTGGAGGGATCGGCCCTATGAAACCCCGGCAACCGCAGGCAGCAATGCTTGGACTGGTGCTAAGTCCGACAGAATCATTCTGGAAGATGAGGGGCGGCGCACAAACCTATCTTTCGATGGTTACTTACAGCCTCTCATCAACTGATGAGAGGTTTTTTGGTTCGTAGGCACTGAAGCCTATCGCAATGGCGCGAATCGGAACAACCGTAGCATTCGAAGATTATATACAAGGAGTCCTGATCATGGCTGACGAAGTGAAATTCAACCGATTCGAAACCTTAGCGCTCCATGGTGGTCAAAAACCCGATCCAACCACTGGTTCGCGGGCTGTGCCAATTTACCAAACCACCTCGTATGCCTTTCGGGATACCGACCATGCTGCGGCGTTGTTCTCATTGGCCGAGCCTGGTAACATTTATACGCGGATTATGAATCCCACCAACGATGTGTTTGAGCAACGCTTGGCTTTGCTCGAAGGTGGGATTGGCGCTTTGGCACTTTCATCAGGCCAAGCCGCTGAAACCTTTGCGATTTTGAACGTCGCTGAAGCTGGCGATAACATCGTTTCAGCAACCAACTTGTATGGTGGCACTTACAACTTATTCCATCACACCTTGCCACGTTGGGGCGTGCAAACCCGCTTCGTCGATGCTAGCGACCCAGAAAACTTCCGCGCTGCGGTAGACGAACGCACCAAAGCTTTCTACTTGGAAAGCATTGGCAATCCCAAGTTGCAAATCCCTGATTTTGAAAAGATTGCCCAAATTGCCCATGAAGTTGGCGTGCCGTTGATTGTCGATAACACTGCTGCAACTCCATTCTTGTTGCGGCCAATCGAGCACGGTGCAGACATCGTTGTGCACTCAGCAACCAAATTTATTGGTGGCCACGGCACGACGATTGGTGGGGTGATTGTTGATGCAGGCAAGTTCGATTGGGCTGCCAGCGGTCGCTTCACCCAATACACCACGCCTGATCAATCGTATCACGGCTTGCGCTTTGCTGATTTGGGCGCACCAGCCTACATTCTCAAAGCTCGGGTGCAATTGTTGCGCGACTTTGGTTCATGTCTCAGCCCATTCAACTCGTTCTTGTTGTTGCAAGGCTTAGAAACTCTGCACCTGCGCTTGGAACGCCACGTTCAAAACGCTGCGGCTGTTGCCAAGTTCTTAACTGAACATAAGAATGTCGAATGGGTCAACTACCCAGGCTTGCCCGGCCACCCATCATACGAATTGGCGCAAAAGTATCTTCCCAAGGGTGCTGGTGCCTTGGTTGGCTTTGGGCTTAAAGGTGGTTTGGCTGCTGGTCGGAGCTTTATCGATAAGTTGCAATTGTTCTCGCACTTGGCCAACATTGGCGACTCGAAGTCGTTGGCAATTCACCCAGCGACCACGACTCACCAACAATTGACCGATGAAGAACGCTTGGCAACGGGTGTGACCGCCGATTACGTTCGTTTGTCAGTGGGTACGGAAGCTATCGACGATATTCTCGCCGATTTGGAACAAGCCCTTGCTTAATCGCTTAGTGCCAGCAGTGAGAGTGTGTTGACACTGCTGCATGTCAGGGAGTTGCGACCCTAACCGAAATTGTACGGGTGGATGCTCAACTGCTGCTGAGCATCCACAGACCAAGGAGTTCCCGATGTCGCATAATCATGATTTACTCAAGCCTTTACGCTCGGCCCATGGCGAGTTTGTTACAACCGTTCTTGCCCAGGCCAAAGCGGCAAATCCTGCACCGTTAGTTGAACAATTGGTAGCCCACAATCGCTGGGCTGTGGCACAACTCCGCGCCGTGCCGCAGCGAGCTGGAGCAATGCCCCCTGCTTCTGGCACCATGATCGATGTTAGTGGAATGCTAGCCGAATTGGCTGCGAGCTGTGCAGATTTGGGGGCGGCTGTCCGCGATTTACCAGCGGAAGCAGTTGAGTGCGGTTCAAGCATGGTCGATGCGATCATCGGGTACTATCACGAACAAACCGCCCGCTTGCGCCAAGGAGGTACGCGGCTATGACCGATACCGTCACCTTGGGCGATGTGCCGACCGTTACCCAACCTGCTTGGGGACGGTCGGTTGGCTTTGTAACGCCGCAAGTGCAGATCTTCACTGAGCCGTTTCGCACTGCGAGCGGCGCTTTGATTCCAGCACCATGGCAACTAAGCTATGAAACCTATGGAAAACTTAATGCCGATCGCTCAAATGTGATTTTGCTGTGCCATGCGCTATCGGGCGATGCCCATGCTGCTGGTCGATATAGTGTTCACGATAGCAAAGCTGGTTGGTGCGAACCCTTTATTGGCCCAGGCCGCGCCTTTGATACCGACCGCTATTTTGTGATTTGCTCGAATATTTTGGGTGGTTGTGGTGGCTCAACTGGGCCATCATCACTGCATCCCCACACCGGAACCCACTGGGGCAGCCGTTTTCCAGTTTTGACGATTGGCGATATCGTGGCGGCCCAAGTGCGCTTGCTTGATGCTTTGGGAATTGAACGCTTACTGGCGGTTGCAGGTGGCTCACTTGGTGGCATGCAAGCGCTCGAATGGGCGGCGAGCTGGGGTGATCGGGTGCGAGGTGTGATTGCCTTAGCGACCACGGCACGTTCCTCGGCTATGGCCATGGCTTTGAGTGCAGTTGGTCGCCAGGCGATTGTCAGTGATCCCGATTGGCGCGGCGGCGATTATTATGGCACGGCTGGCCCAGCTAATGGCTTAGCCACCGCCCGCCGGATCGGCCATATCAGCTATTTGAGTGCTGAAGCCTTAGAAGAAAAGTTCGATCGGCGTTGGCAGCACGAAGCCTCACCACAATGGAGCCATCAGCCCGAATTTGCGGTCGAGAGCTATCTTGATTATCAAGGGCGAGCGTTTGTGCAGCGCTTTGATGCCAACAGCTATTTGGTGATTTCGCGGGCTATGGATTATTTTGATTTGGGTCAGCGAGTTGGTGGTCTCTCCACAGCCTTTGCTAACACCCAAGCGCGATTTTTTGTGGCGACATGGAGCAGCGATTGGCTCTACCCTGAGCGTGATGGCGAGATCATTCAACAAGCAGCGCAGGCAGCTGGCCGTGCGGTTGTGCATTATCCCTTTCATAGCACCAAAGGCCATGATGCCTTTTTGCTTGAAGATGCTCAACTAACCCCGCCGTTGATCGATTGGCTTGCTAGTTTAAGCGCCTAAAATAATCAACGCCCCGCACTTGCGGGGCGTTTTTGCTTGGAGATGGATGATTACTTAGCGACTACCAAGGATGCGGACAGCCCGTTCGCGTAATTTATCGGCCAATTGCGTCGCATTCGGGCGACCAACCAACAAACGAATTGACTCCTCGAATGCGCTGATTGCAGCATGAACTTGCTCGTTGGAAGCATTATTGGCAGTTGGCTCGATGCCAACTCGACGATAGGCCTCGGAGAGCAAGACGCTGGCTGAATTGCCTAAGGCTCCACGGGCCATCTCCTCGAATTGAGGAAACAACGACTCAGCCAGATTCAGCTCTTTTTTTTCGATTAAGCCATTGCGCAATAAATTTGCCACGATTTCGCACGAGCGAAACCAACCTAAACCAGTGCGTTCAGCGATCAAAGCAACAGTATTTTTGCCATTGATCATCGTCAGCACGCGCCATTCATCGGCAGCGAGATTAATATCCCGCGAGCCGGTATCGGGATTTTGCACCAAGCGCAGGACGACATTGGTATTGGGCACAAACTGCTCAATTTCGGCCCAGCGATCTTGGCGATCGATCCCTTCCATAATGATCATCTCGTTGGATGAAGTAATTGTTGGCGGTGGCACAGCTTGTTCATAAAAACGGAACTGACCTTCGTGGAACGTGAAGAAGGTCAGGGCAGCCTCGAGCGGCTCCAAATTGCCAAGCGTTGCACCAGTAATCCGGCCATCACGAAAATACAGGTAGCCCTCAACCGATTCATCGCCTTGGAGCGCCTGAACATGAGTTGCGCCTGTTTTTTTACTCAAGTCAACGAGTTGAATCAGGTCGGAGATACTCAGATCTCGCAAATTACCTTCAAGTGCCATACGGTGACCCTACGGACAATAACTGGCAGGCGAGGCTGCCAGTTGAGACATGGTTTAGAGTTTGCTAATCACGAGTTTGCTAATGGCTTTGAGTGTATCGAATACACCTACGCCAGTGGTTGCGACGGCCTCATAGCGTTGCCAGCCCAACGGATTCAAATATTTATCCATGACTGGGGTGGGCAATGCACCGGGCATATCACGTTTATTATATTGCAACACGATGGGGAATTCGCTGAACTTCTTGTTTTGGCGAGTGATATTACGGGCCAACTCTTGCAAACTTTTGATATCTTCTTGGAGCTTATCACGTTGCGAGTCGGCGACGAAGACCACCCCATCGGCCCCATTCAGCACGGCGACGCGGGTGCGTTCGTACAAAATTTGGCCAGGAACCGTGTACAAATGGAAACGGGTTGAGAAACCGCGCACCTTACCTAGGTCGAGCGGTAGAAAGTCAAAAAAGAGCGTGCGTTCGGTCTCGGTTGCAATCGACAATAGATCGCCTTTTGCTTCGCGGGGTACTTGGCTGTGAATATACTGCAAATTAGTCGTTTTGCCACACATACCGGGGCCATAATAGACAATTTTACAGTGAATTTCGCGAACCCCTACGTTGATAATCGCCATAGGTCCTCTCAAAACATAGTCTGAAGCGTATGCTAAAAAACCCCAGACAGCAACCGACTAGGAAGGGTATAAGTCAGCCTAGTCGCGGAAAAGCAAATCAATCGTATCTTCCATGGAAGTACGGAAATTGCTCCCCAACACTTCATCTCGCGATTTGTGTTGTTTCCGCACGCGCTCCAAGACGGAGGCGAGTTCTTCGGTCGCCTTTTTGGTCAAGACCTTCACCAGCCCAATGTGCGTACCCTTATTGAAAATAATGGTCAAAATCCATTGGTCATCGATCAAGGCGATAAAGAGATTTTCGCGCACGCCTTGTTGCAAGAGCATGCGGAAATCCTTTTCACGCAACAGTTTCGCGATCTGTTGAGATGAGGCGAACGATCCGGCGATCAACGCGCCCAAGGCCGTGGTATCTTGGCGATTGCCATCACCCGAAGCGGCAATAACCTGGCCACTTTTGTCGAGCAGCAACGCATAGTTACCGCCAGTATCTTCCACAAGGCGCGTTAAACATTCGTCAATATGGGCGACTTCCTCTGGCGGAACAATTAAACTAGCTAGTTGTGGATCCATACGTGCCACCTATCCATGGTCTGGAGTGCGAAGTATTTTCCAAGCAAAGACGAGCGATTACGGCTCATTATAGCACAGGACGTTCCAATATAACATGCTTTCTTGACGATTTTGCCAAAAATAGCCTGCTAGCTGCTTAGATCGCGGCCAAGGCTGCATCTAAGTTGGCACGATGGGCTTGAGCCATATAGCGTAACTTGCCTAACAGTTCGCGTGAACTGGTTAGCACGACCAGCATAGCATCGCTGCTGACTGGTTCGAGTAGGATCAAGCCTTGATCATATTCGAGCACAGTTTGCACCGAGCCACCTTTGTTGATTTCCCGACCGAGCGCCTCAGCCATGGCTAAGCCATTCGATGCTACCGCGCAGATCGCGTCAACATCAACCCCAGAACGCGCTGAGCTTTCAATTAAAAGACCATCGGTTCCTGCAACCGCAGCGAGTTCTACGTTTTCCAGTGTGCGAAATTGATTTAGCACATCACGCAGTGTCTTGCTCATGGAGGTGTGCTCTCCTTCGAACTACGAGAATGAAGAATCCGAGGATCGTCGCCGTAATCGTGCCGTTGGTCGCGCTCGCAGCCGTTTGAGGCGGCTACGGGCTTCTTTCGGCGGTCGCCCCGTTCGGATATTGCGCAGCGAATCAATTGTGGCAACTATCGCACGATCCGCCCAGCCATAAATCGTTGGCCGACTTTTGCTCAGCTCGTGAGCAAGTTGCGTGACGTTGGTTTTGTATTCAGGGTCGAAGGTGGCAAGGTTGATCCGCGCCGAGGCGATAATTTGGTGTATCTCCTCGTCGGTGAGTTGATAATCATTGATCAGTTTGCTGGCACGTTTACCCGCTCGATCAAATTGCATGCCATTGCTCCTTTGGATTGCCGATGGAGCGCTCCTCTTCATGGTACAGACCCAACGTTGTGCTTTGGACGAATTGTGGTGGCTCATCTTAGCATAGGATAGACAGGGTGTCTAGAGGAGTTTGTAAATAGTAATACCTAGGACTTTTGGGGCATAGGCCAGCTTGTAATCAATCTAACGCGCTATTTTAGCCCTCTCACCCAGCGTAAGTCTTGACACTTTTTAATTTGAATATCCCCCATCATTAACCGTTAGTTGCGCACATTAACGCACAAAGTCATGCTGAACTGCGCCCAAAGTACTATGGGGATCATGGACAAAGCGTGGTATTATCGCTCCCATGAGATGATCAGGCTCGATCATGGAGGATCTTGCCTGACATTTATTGTGTTTAGCCTCTTTGTCCTTTTTTTATTCTACTAGCTGTTGTCGTTGTTAAACTTCGCGGAGGATTCGTTTTTATGGTCTTTTTCGCTCGTTCAAGGGATTTGTTGCCCCGCTTGCTGAGCGGGTTGCTGCTGCTGACCTTGATCATTACGGGGTTGTTGGTGCAGTCGCAGGCCCAGGCTCAAACTGCCCAACCACAGGCTGTTGCCACTAGTGCCACAACGACGATGTTTAGTTGGCAAGATGGCGCAACCGTGCCGCAACCACGTTTTGAATCGCAAGGGGTCTTTGTCAATGGCAAGTTGTATGTAATTGGTGGCTTTATTAGTTGTTGTACCCAAATTAATGCCACCGATTTGGTCGATGTTTATGATTTGGCCAGCAATACCTGGCAACGGATCGCCAGTATTCCCGAGGCGATCAGCCATGCCCCAGTTGTTGCCGATGGCACCAATATCTATGTTCTCGGTGGCTATTCGGGCAATAATCCTGGTGGTAGCACCAACCACGTTTGGAAGTTAAACACGCTCACCAATACATGGACGCGTGGCATCGATTTGCCCGTTGCTCGCGGTGGCGCTGGCGCAGCGATTGTTAATCGTAAAATTTATTTCTTCGGTGGTGCTGTGCGTACCGCTGGCGTATTTGATGATACCGACTTCGGCGACCACTATATGCTCGATTTGAGCCTCGCTAACCCAACTTGGGTTTCACGCGCTGCCATGCCTAACCCACGTAACCACACCGCTGCTGGCGTGGTCGATGGCAAAATTTACGCCGTCGGCGGCCAGCATGGTAAAGCCGAAGAATCGGCCAACCAAGCCGAGGTTGATCGTTATGATCCCGCAACCAATACGTGGACACGGGTCGCTGATATGCCGATTCCCAAAGGCCATACGTCATCATCAACCTTTGGCTATCGTGGCCGTTTATTGGTGATTGGTGGCTCGATCAATGGTGGTACCAGCGGCCTTGCTTCGGCTGATGTGCTGATGTACGACCCTAAAAGCGATGTTTGGATGAAGTTAGTTTCGTTGCCAGCCTATCGTAAAACCCCAGTTGCCGATGTTTGGAATAACAAACTTGTGGTGACGACTGGCGGCGGTTATGGCCAAACCGATACCACCTGGATTGGCAATTTGCCCGATTCATGGGAAGCTAATGGCAACATGCCTGTGCCATTGGGTGAGGTTGCCAGTGGAATTATCGGCAACAAAATGTATGTTGTCGGTCAAGGCAATGCTGCAACCTTGCGCTACAACTTGACGACTGGCAGCTATAGCTCAACCACCACTTTGGCTCAACGGGCCTTGCGTGGCAATCACCACGCTGCCGAAGTAATCAACGGTAAATTCTATTTATTTGGTGGCCTCGATAACAGTAGTGATGGTAAAGTCCAAATCTATGATCCTGTGTCCAACACCTGGGCCATGGGCGCGGATATGCCGTTTGCCGCTGGGGCTAGCTCCTCAGCCGTGATCAATGGCTATGCCTATGTTGCTGGCGGGATTATCAATGGCAGTACAACCACCCGTGTAGCCCGCTATGATCCAGTCGCGAACACTTGGACTGAAGTTGCCGCCATGCCGCGCGGTCGCAATCACGCTGCTTCGGCGACTGATGGTAGCAAATTGTATGTCTTTGGTGGGCGTGGGCCAGGCAGCGGCGATGGCAATAATGTTGCTAATGGCTTTGATACTGTCCAAATTTATGATCCTGTCAGCAATTCATGGCGCTCAAGCATGACCGATGCAACGATTGCGCCATTGCCGCAAGCCCGTGGTGGCATGGGCAAAGCGGTTTATTATGATGGTGAGTTTTATATTTTTGGCGGTGAAACGCTTGATGGTGCAGGCGCGGTCACTGGCAATGTGTATGATCGGGTTGATATTTACAATCCAATTCTTAACCGCTGGCGCACTGGTTCGCCTATGCCAACCGCCCGCCATGGCATCTTCCCCGTGATCAACGGCGGACGAATTTACATTGCTGGGGGTGGCACGGTTGCGGGCTTTAGCCAAACCAACATCACCGAAATCTATAACCCAGGGATTGCTACCGACGAAAATGCCCACCTCGAAAGCAATGGTCAAGTTGGCTTCGATTCTGAGCAAGTTCACGGCAATACCGCGCGTGGTCAGTGGTCGTGGCAAACTCGCAATGATGTTGATCGCCCTGGCTTCAGCGGCAACAACTACTTTGCCGTCTTGCCCAATACTGGCACCCTTTCGGATACCAATTACACCACGCTGGCTCCACAACTGGATTATCGTGTGAAGTTCACCACGCCTGGTACCTATTATGTGTGGCTGCGTGGTTGGGCCGATAGCGGCGGCGATAATTCGGTGCACGTGGGCCTGAATGGTCAGCAATCAAGCTCATCGGATAAGATGACCTTGCCAATTTTCAGTGCTTGGCGTTGGTTCCGTGATACCGTTGATGCCGTCCCTTCAACTATCACTATTCCAAGCGCTGGGGTCTATACCCTGAATTTGTGGATGCGTGAGGATGGTTTCCGTGTTGATCGCTTGTATCTGACGACTGATGTTAATTTTGTGCCAAGCGATGCCCAATTAACCCCAACTCCGACGACTGCGCCAACCGCGACGGTGAGCAACCCGACTGCGACCAACACTGCGGCGGCAACCAATACTGCGACCAATACACCAACCAATACACCCACAACGGTTCCGCCAACCGCGACCGATACGGCTACGGCGACCGAGGTTCCAACCAATACGCCAACCGCCACAACGGTTCCGCCAACGGCAACCGATACGCCAACTTCGACCAATACGCCTGAACCGTCAACCACTGAGCCAGCGACCAACACGCCGACTCCGACGATTACGGTAACAGCAACCAATACAACCACGGCGGTTCCGACGACGGTTGTGCCAACCACGGCAGTGCCAACGGTAACTGAGACTCAAACTCCGACCGCAACTGTCACGGTAGGCACGATTACACCGAGTGAAACGCCAACCGCAACGGTTCCGACTGGTGAAACGCATCGAGTCTATCTGCCCTGGGCTTCTAAATAAGCAAAAAGCCCTGTGCGGTAACTCCGCACAGGGCTTTTGTTTTTCAAGGCTTATTTATTAACTTCGAGTTCTTTGGCTGGACCAACATGCACGCTAATTTTGCGTGGCTTGACTTCTTCGGCCTTGGGAACGTCAAGGCGTAGAATGCCATGTTCTAAGGTGGCGCTAATTTGGTCGCCCTTGACCAGCATTGGCAAGTTGATCGAGCGGCTGAAACGGCCATAGCGGCGTTCGGTGCGATGGGCAGTGGTGCCTTCGCTTAATTTTTGGCTGCGAACTTCACCGCTGATTGTTAATACATTTTCTTGCAATGTAATATCAAGATCTTCAGCTTTGAGACCAGGTACGGCAGCTTCAACGATATAGCTGTTGGCATTTTCCAAAACGTTCATATCAACACTCAAACCGCTGCGCATTGCAGCCGATGGCGCAACAAAGCTTTCTTCGAACAAACGGCTCATTGCATCGCGCAAGCTGAGGGCTTCTTCAACTGGTGACCAACGATTGATAGTTGCCATTGTGGTATTCTCCTTGCAATAAAGATTTTGTTTTTGCTGTCGATGTCGTCTGCATCAATCAATTTCGTAACTGTTTGTATAATACTCTGGCAGTGTTAGAACAACGTCTATGGAGCGTTAGAGCCATGTTAGAGCCTCAGGATCTGCGATTACGCCAACGTGATTATTTATTGCGTTTGATGCGGGCAATGGCTGCCCAGCTTGATGCTGAGCCGTTGCTCAATCTGGTGATTGCCCAAGCAGTCGAGTTGTTGGCGGGTAATTATGGCTTGATCGCCTTGTACAATCCCAATCAGCGGCTCGAAATTCGCGCCGCCTATGGGCTTACTCCTAGTTTGTGGTCGGCCTTCGATGAAATTTTGCATGTTTTAGAAAGTGAAGGCCCACAATCCATCCACATGTCGAATGAATTAAGCAAGCTGGCCAATGCGCTGAATGTGCCGTTGCGCCAAGTTGTGGCCTTGCCAATGGTTACTGGCGATCAGCAATTGGGCATGATGTTGGTGTTGCGAGCAGCGCTGAATGTGGGGTTTACCGCTGATGATCGTCAATTGCTCAGCGCATTTGTCGATTTTGCGGCGATTGCGGTCAACAATTCGCAACTCTACGCCGAAGCGATTGCTGAACGTGGGCGGCTCGATGCCATTATTGAATCAAGCGCCGATGGCATGATGATGCTCGACACCCGTTGGCGAATTACCCGCTTCAACGCGGCTATGGAGCGCTTGACTGGTTGGTCGCGTGAAGAGGCTTTGGGCCGACCATGCGCCGAAGTGTTGGCAATTCACAATCAGCAAGGAGTCAATATTTGCTTAACTGCCTGTCCGTTGCAACTCTTCCCCGATAATGATCATCCTTCGGTTGAGGGTTGGGTGACCCATCGCGATGGTCATGAGATTTATGTTGGCTCATCATATAGCGTGGTACGCGAGCCGACTGGCCGTTTTGGCGGGGCAATTGCCAATATTCGCGATATTACCAAGCAAAAACGCGATGAGCAGCAACAATCGACCTTTATTTCGGTGATGTCGCATGAATTAAAAACCCCAGTTGCAATTATCAAAGGCTATGCCAGCACGCTCAGCCGCACCGACGTAAAGCTCAATAAAGCTACTAAAGCCGAAATGTTAACTGGCATCGAAGAAGAAGCCGATCGCTTGGCACGCTTGATTGGCGATTTGCTGGAAGTTTCGCGCATGCAGGCGGGTGGTTTGCGTTTGCATCCAGCGCCCTTTGATCTCAGTGAGTTGGCAGCTGACGTGGTGGCGGCCTTTGCCGCGACGGTTGATCAGCGCTTTGAATTTCAACTGCGTTTCGAGCCAAAATTGCCGCATGTCTATGCCGATCAAGAGCGGATTCGCATGGTGCTCTCCAATTTGATTTCAAATGCGATCAAATATTCGCCAGAAGGTGGTGTGATTCGCTTGGGTGGTTGGCCGGAGAATGGTCATGTGCTCAGTTATGTAACCGACGAAGGCATTGGCATCGCCCAAGAGGAACTACCCAAATTGTTTATGCCATTTTATCGAGTTGATAATCGCTTGGCGCGTGAAACCCAAGGTGCTGGCTTGGGATTGTATCTAACGAAATCGATTATTGAGGCTCATGGTGGCCGCATGTGGGCCGATAGCACGGTAGGCAAAGGCTCGCGCTTCTATTGGACATTGCCAATTGCCCCGCCTAGCTTGCCAGATGTTGAGCCAAGCGTGATTTTGGCTAATGGGGAATAATTAAGAATATTAACTATAACTGCACTATAGCTGAACATTCCTAAGCAATTGGCTCGCTATACTGAAGGCTAGGTAGCGGGCTATTTTTGATTAAGGAGTGGATGTATGTCGCAGCGACGCAAGCAAGTATTTGGCAGTTTATTGCTGCTAATTGCGATTGTTATGGCTAACTTGGCGGTTGGTTCAGCTTCAGCCGTAACTTATGTGCGGATTAAGAATCGTTGGCAAAATACCTATCTTTACGAAGCCAATAGCCAGGTGCGTTATGGCTCGCCGAATGTTAACGACCAAAGCTCGCATTGGGTGATTGAGGATTATCAAGGAGCCAAGCGGCTCAAAAATCGGGCAACTGGCCACTATATGGCGATTGAGCATCAACTTGAAGCAGTTGAGAGCATTACGATCGCCGATGCGTGGGAGAGTGCTCGCTGGGTGATCGAGGCGGCTCCCGATGGCGCGAGTTATATTCGTAGCGCTTGGCACAATTGGGAATATATCCATGTTGAAAATCAATTAGGTTTTGCCCAGCATGGCAGCATTTATCCTGCTTGGCAAAGCGCTCAATGGTGGATTGAAACAGTTGCTACCGGAACTCCGACCAGCACGCCAATTCCGCCGACGCGCACGCCTGCCCCACCAACCAGCACACCGATTGCCCCAACTGCTACCCCAATTGGGCCAACCAGCACGCCCCAACCACCAGCTAATCGTGGCGCAACCGTGCCATGGATTGAATATGAAGCCGAAACAATGGCGACCAATGGCACAATTTTAGGGCCAAGCCGTACCTTCGGCAATCTGGCAACTGAATCATCGGGCCGCCGCAGCGTCGAACTCAATAGCACTGGCGAGTTTGTGCAATTTACCAGCAACGCCACGGCCAACTCGATTGTGGTGCGCTATTCGATTCCCGATGCGTCCAATGGTGGCGGGCTTGATGCCAGCCTGAGTTTGTATGTCAACGGTGTATTCCGCCAAAAATTGCCATTAACTTCGCGCTATGCTTGGGTCTATGGTGGCGAAACCAGCAGCTTGAATACGCCAAGTGCCGGCGGCGCACATAACTTCTTCGATGAAGCGCGAGCCTTGGTTGGCAACATTCCTCAGGGTGCAACGATTAAATTGCAAAAAGATGGCGATGATCAAGCCGCCTTCTATGTGATTGATTTAGTTGATTTGGAGCAAGTTGGGGCAGCTCAAACCCAGCCCGCTAATTTTCTTTCGCTGACTGCTGATTGTGGTGCGACTGCCAACGGTGGCGGCGACGATGGTCAAGCCTTACAAAATTGTATCAACACTGCCCGTGCTCAAGCCAAAGGCGTATGGATTCCCGCTGGCACGTTTGATTTGCGCTCACAAATTCAAAGCGACGCAGGTATTACCATTTCTGATGTGACCGTGCGTGGGGCTGGTATGTGGTATTCGGTGTTGCGTGGGCCGTGGGCACGTTTCCATTGTATTGGCAATAATTGTCGTTTTTACAACTTTGCGATCACTGGCGAGGCGGTGACCCGTAACGATGGTGCTGCTGAAAACGCCTTCAATGGCAGCGCTGGCTCAGGCTCGCGGGTAGAAAATGTTTGGGTTGAACATACCAAAGTTGGCTGGTGGGTTGGCTCGGATAACCAAGCAGCACCGACCAATGGCTTGGTGATTACGGGTAGTCGTTTTCGCAACTTATTTGCCGATGGTGTGAATTTGTGCAATGGCTCAAGCAACTCGGTGGTCGAAAATAGCCACTTCCGCAGCACTGGTGATGATTCATTGGCTTCATGGTCGCCTGCCGCACATGGCCCGATCAATATTGCTAATACCTTTCGTTTTAATACTGTGCAATTGCCGTGGCGAGCCAACTGTTTTGCAATTTATGGCGGCCAAAATATGCGGGTTGAGGATAATATTTGTGCTGATGTTGTTACCTATCCTGGTGTGCTGATTGCCCAGCAATTCGATTCACATCCATTTGGCGGCTTTATCAGCGTTCAGCGCAACTCATTGATTCGGGCAGGTGGGCCAATGTGGAACCAGCAGCATGGTGCATTGAAAATCCACACCGATCGCGGGCCAATTTCAGGTTTGACCGTCAACGATATCTTGATCGAAAGCCCAACCTTTGCTGGGATTCACCTGCAAGGCTCGGACAGTGGCATCACTTCGGCGACGTTGCAAAATGCAACCTTCAGCAATATTCGAATTAATAATGCTGGAACCTATGGCTTGTTGCTGAATGCCAATGCTCGTGGTAATGCCACGTTTAGCAATGTGGTGGTGAGCAATCCAGCCAACGGCGGCTTGAACAACCAAGCGCCTGCTAATCAATTTACGATTAATTGGGGTAGTGGCAATAGTGGTTGGTAAGCTGAGTTAAATCCAAAGGCCGCGTCGATTGACGCGGCCTTGCTTATTTTAGCTGAGAGCAAGTTTAGCGTACAACGAAGGGAGTGAAAATGCTGTAGCGCTCGATTTGCGCATCGGTTGGGCCGATCATGCTCAAATTATTGTTGGCATCGACTTCAACCAACCAATAGTAATAATGCACATTTGGCTCAGCGTTGGTGTCAAGCCATTGATAGTTGGTTTGTGCACCCAAGGCTGGAATTAAGTTCTCAGTCACTTGGACGGCGGTTGCTGGGTCGTCGCTGGTGCTCCGATAGATATGGAAGCCTTGGGTTTCCAATTCTTGGCTAGTACTCCAGCGCACTTGAATATCATCGACCCGTACCAAGGCCGTGAAACCAACCACGGTCACAGCGGTTGGATTGACCAAATCGCTATCGCTGGCGTTCAATGGTTGGAACACATTGTTCAAGGTATCGTTGAAGGTCAAAGTAACGTTGTTGACCACTGGAACCGTGGTGATCGGATCATTGACGGTTACTTGAACATTGAGCGTGCCAACTTCGCCTGGGCGAACTATTTGGGTAATATTGAAGGTCACTACACCAGCAGCATGATTACAGGTGCCAGTGAATGGCAGATTAATCGCACAACTGACAAAGGTCGTGTCGGGTGGCAAATTGTCGGTTAAGGTGACGTTGGTTGCACTACCTGGCGTGGCTGTGCTGTTGGAAGTATTGGTAAAGGCGATGGTGTAATTGAGCGTATCGCCTGGCAAGACCAAGGTTACGCCATCGGTTTTGCTCAAGGCCATAACCGGAGTTGGTGGCTGTTCGTAGTAGGCTGGCGTGCCAGTTTGGCCTTCTTGGATAAACTGGTTGTGATTGCTGGTACAGGTTACGATTCGCCACCAGCCCGAAACGGGATTATTGATTGTATCGCCGACACGGGTTGCTAAGGTTGCGCCAGTGCCATTCCAAATTTGGTCGTTGCTAAGCGTGCCCACGATGCCACCGCTATTGCCCATGGGCGTGTAGCTCGCATCACCAGGCGCATAGTAGCGTACCCGACGGAGATTATCGATATCAAAGTTGTTGAAGCTAACGCTTGGCTGACCAGGAGTCACATATTCATACAAGGTTAAACAAGTGGCAACCGTATCAGGCGCACCAGCGTCGTGTTGGAACGAAGCCTGGCGCATCCCAAGCGTAATTTCATCGCCAGTACCAGCTAGGCCATCAAAGTTATCGGTGTTGGCTGGCGGTGCATTATTAGGATCAGCGTCGTTATCGCGACCAACCCG
Organism: Chloroflexota bacterium; assembly: GCA_020161265.1. Classification (NCBI taxonomy): domain Bacteria; kingdom Bacillati; phylum Chloroflexota; species Chloroflexota bacterium. The sequence goes on from JAIUOC010000003.1 coordinate 573,943, forward strand.
CAAGCGCCAACCATTTTCGTCGTTGCCCGAGGTAGCCGAGCGCAAAACATACGTACCACAAGTGACAGGTGCGGCAATTGTATAGAAGCGCAACCATGCCTCAGGCGTGCCAGCAGGCACGAAGGTTTGTTGAATCAAACTACCAGCTGCACCTGGACCAGGCGTTGCTGGAACAACAATTGGCGTGCCTGCTGCATAAAACTCAAATTGAGTATTATCGTAAACCCCACCACGAATTTCGTCGCTGAGCGTGGCATTGCTATTCATTTCAGGGCTAAAGATATCGATATGGACTGGTTCGCTGCTAGGCCAAGCACATGGAATTTCAACCGTAAAGTAATGATAGCCATTACCTGCGCCTGCCACACTGTTGGTGTACCAATCACCGTTATTCAAGGTATTGGTAGGCCCATTGGTTTGGAGATACACCGATGCGCCGGTTGGCGGGATTTCGACGGCTTTGGTTGGTGTGACTAACACTCCCAGCAAAGCCACAAGGCTGAGTAGTGCGAGGCGTTGATAGCGAAAGTGCTGCCGACCCATAAAAACTCCTTGGCGGGTGAAAAAGAACGCAATGGACTGCGACCACATTAACGACATTTGAAAAATAACAGCAATGGTTGGATAAAGGCCGTAATAAGTCTAGCGTATTGTATGCAATCAATAGTCCTTTTGCCATCCCCCACGAGAGGCAACTTGAGGCGTAATTATAGGACTAAATTCCCACTAAAGCCACTATGCCTAGATAGTTACTCAATACTTTGGCTGGTCACCCGCAGTTCGTAGACGCTTAGACGGAAGTCATCTGCCACAATTGTGTGAATTAAGCGCTCGACGTTGGCTATTGTGCTTGGGACGGGCGCAGTTTTTTCGAGAAATAATTGCACAAACACGCTTGCCCCATCATGGTGATAGCCCAATACTACTTCGAGATCAACCACGTTGGGCTGATTCAAAATGCCTCGTTCTAGGCGACGGCGTAACTCACGTAGATCCCATGCTGGTTGGCGTGGATCGAGTTCGGGAGCTGAGTTAGCTTCGTTGGGTTGGCTGTGAGGGGCATTGGGGTAAGGCTTGGTTTTGACTTTGCTTTTGAGCGTCAAAATTGCCACGCCCAAGCGCTCTTCAACTTCTTCGCGAATACTTTGATGCAGATATGCCAAGGTATCATTTAAATGCGCGGTTGGGTGCAGCTCAAGCTCGGTGTAAATTGCCACGCCCTCGCCATAGCCTTGGACTTGGGCTTTGCCGCTACGTACATCGAGCGCCTGTCCAAGTGCTTGATCAACTGCCCGCTGAACCGTTTGCAAATCGAGTTGGGCATACCCTGAGCCAGTATTGCGCACTGGCACATATTGGCTTTGGCGAATAAACATCTGAGCTAATGCCAACCCAAGCAGCAACAAACCCCCAATGCCTGCGACAATCCGCGTGGTTGTACTATAAATTAACGCTTGAGCACGCAAATATTGGAGCGAACGCAAGGCCAAATCAAAGCTTTGCAGCGGCAAGAGCGCAATTGTAATGGCCAAGACAGCTAAGGCCAAGGCTATTATTGTCATCGCTAAACGGTTAAATCCTTGCATGTGCGCTTACTCGGCTACTACAATCGCGGCAATTTCCAGCGGGGCTTCCTTGCCCTTGAGCGCCAATGGACCCATCGGCTGAATCTGGCTTTGTAAATCGCCCAAATCTTCGGCAAGTGTGTCGGGGCCAAGATAAATCGTGTTGGCTGGAGCCGCGCCACATAAGCGGGCTGCGACATTAGTTACATCGCCAATCACGCTATAGTCGTAGCGCTCGTGGGCCCCAACATTGCCCACCACGCCAATTCCGGTGTTGATGCCAGCCCCAAACGAGGCTTGCGCGGGCAAGGCTTGGGCCGCAGCTGAACGATTAAAGGCCACAATTGCCTCTAATGCTGCCACTGCACCACGAATGGCTCGTTGCGCATGGTCGGGCTGGGCAACTGGCGCGTTGAAAATCGCCATAGCCTGATCGCCTGCATATTGGTTGAGCGTACCACCATGGCCAATTAATGCCTTGGCAATTAGATTCAGATAGGTATTGATAATTTGCATCATGGCTTCTGGCGGCAAGCGCTCGGATAAATTGGTGAAGCCGCGCATATCCATAAAAACAATACTGACTTCGCGGCGCTCGCCGCCAAGCTGCAATTGACCACGCTCGGCAGCCTTAAGTAGCTCACTGAGCACGCTGGGCGGGGTGCGTTTGGCAAAAAGTTCGAGCACTTGAGTATGATCTTGGCGTTGAAGATTGTTTTGTACCAACAGCATCACCAAGCCAGTTAAGCCAATTGTCAACAATGGGCTAGCCAAGTCGATGCGCAGCAATTGCTGTTGCAAGGCACTGACTGCACTAATCACCATCACGCTTGCCCCTATCACCATGCCACTAAATAGCAGCCATGGCCGCCGAATCATGGCGATTAATGTGAGGGCTAGCACTAAACCAAGCGTAATGAATCGCCGACTGCTAGAGCTTTGTTCACGCAGCGCATTGGCATTCAAAATTGTGCCAATCGCATTGGCATGAATTTCAACTCCATCCATTAATGCACTAGTGGGGGTGGTGTAGCGGTCGCCGAGCGCCGCAGCAGTCGAGCCAATCAGCACGATTTTATCATTGAATAGTGCTGGATCAACCTCGCTGTTGAGCACTGCTAGCAAACTCACTTGTGGATAGGTGTGGTTGGCCCCAGCGTAATTTAACATAAAGTTAGAATTATTAACCGGAATTACTACGCCGTTAGTGAGCGTTGTGTCCGTTGGCTCAATCTGCAAACCTGCTGGGAGATGCCACCAGGCTTGAGCACTGGCTAGCGCAATCGCCGGATAGAGCGCAGTTTGATCATAATGAGTTTGAATGCGCCGCACCACCCCATCGGAGTCGGCAATGATGTCGCTATGCGCCAAAACCACCCTGCCAGTGACTAATTGCGGGACTGGCTGAATAATTTGGTTGGTTTGATTATCACGCGAGACCGCTAAAATTGGGTGCTCCAAAGGCGCGAGGGCTTGGGCAAATGCTTGATCGCCAGCAGGGTTGACCCCGGTAAATAGCATATCAAAGACGATCACCCGCGCAGCTTGCAGCTTGTCCAACAACCGCGCATAGATGCTGCGATCCCACTCGGTCAGCCGCCCAAAGCCTGTCTCATTGCTGAGCGCTTGATCATCGATGGCGACGATAATAATTGCTGGTTGCGGGCTATGGCTGGCAAGTTGGCGCACCAATAGATCGGCAGCTGAGCGATCGAGTTGTCTGCGCCAGCCCCAGCTATCGCTCAGTAACAGGGCTAGCAAACATGCCAGCCCGGTTGCACTAAACCAGATTCCACGGCGAATTTGTTGCGAACGTAGCACCAAATGCTCCTATGGCTGCGGAATAATCAAGGTTAACCCAATTGGAATCTCATCACGATCACGAATGATCGGGTTGGCGTTGACCAAGGCATTGGGGGTGATCCCAAAGCGTTGGGCGATGCCATTGATTGTATCGCCAGCTTGGGTAATGTAAAGCTGTGGTGTGACCGTTGGCGTTGCAGTTGGCGTGTTGGTTGGCGTGGCCGTGGTCGTCGCCGTCGGCGTTGGCGTGCTAGTTGGGGTATTAGTTGGCGTTGCCGTCGCCGTTGGCGTTGGGGTATTGGTCGGTGTTGGCGTTGGCGAGATTTGGGGCTGAACCACCAACGGCTTAGATTGCTCGGCCAATAATTGTTCGCCAGCCCGCACAAACACCGTTTGACCATCCATCGCAACTTGCACATTGCCCTTGTCGGTGGCGTAAAAGGTCGTGGTATTATTCCGCGATTCGACAGTGAACTCTGTGCCACGGACTGAAGCTGCTGAGGATGGTGTTTCAACCTCAAACTGATCATTCGGCCCAAGCAAGCGTTTGACCCCATTAAGCGTGCGGCCAAACCAAACTTTGAGCCGAATTTGCTGGCCGCCATTTTCACTATCCATGGTTTCAAGGGTCATTCGGGCATTGGCTTGCAAGGTAGTAGTTTGGCCATCGAAATAAGTAATTAATGCCCGACCGGTTTCAGTTTGAATTGTATCGCCTGGCTCTAAAATGGTTACATCGCCAGCGTTTAAGCGGCGTTCAGCGCCAGTACGAAGGTTATTGATCACGGCAGTGCCATCGAAAATTTGCACACTGGCATTATGTGGCACGCTAGGAGCCGATGTGGCTAAGGTGGCGTAGGTAACAAAAAATAAAAGAGCAGTTGCCACAATTAATGCAAAAATTTGCGCCCGACTCCATTGCCATTGCCAAATTCGACGTTTGGTTTTAGGGGTTTTGCGGCGCTCACGGGTTGGCTGCAGCGGGCGAACTTGCTCCAGCTGTTGCTCAAGTGCTTGATTGATGACTTGTTGTTGGCTATGGCTAAGCTGTTGTTCAGGCAAGGCCTGATTAATCGCCTGCTGCAGCTGCTGCTTGGTTGATGCCATAAAATTCCTCTGCCCCAGCAAGCTTGAGCCGTTGTTGGCCTTGCTGTAATAGTTGTTCAGTTGCGCGTTGAGTTCGACCAAGAATTTCAGCAATCATCGCAACCGATTCATTGTGGCGTAGCTGTAGTAACAGTGCCAAGTGCATGGCTTCGGGCAAATGTTGTAGCTCGCTAATCAGGCTGGCAGTTTGCGGCGTATGGCCATAATCGCGCCAATGATCAAGAATCACATGGCAGCTGATGGTGTAGAGCCATAAACGCAGACCTAGCCGTTGATCAACACTGTGGATGGTGCGAATTGCGGTGGCCCAAACTTTGTTAACAATGGTTTGGGCAGGATCAGCCTGATAAACTGCCCCCCAAGCCAAGTTATAGAGCTCGCCTGACCACTGCTCGGCCAGCATACGCCACGTTTGTTGATCGCCACGTTGTAATAAGGCGATGATTGCTGAATCGTTTGGTGGTTGAGCCATTGGCTGATACCCATCACTTTCGCACAAACTGAACAAAAAGAATCACGTCGAGCATTTGTGCTGACGTGATCGTAGAAGAATGACATTACGGGATTGCTAACTAGCCTTCGCGAGCACGCCGCACCGCAGCATTAAAGCCAGCTTCATCACGATTGATCAGCTTGCGGTTTTCGCTGGTTTCCTCAAATTTAGGGCAGCGTACCGCCAAATATGGGGCAGTATGCGGATCAACGCCCATTACACACGGCACATGTAAGCCAATTCGAAAGTGGCTACAATCGCGGCAATCGCGGGCACGACGGGGGTCGCCACCAGTTTCATTGTAGTGCTCGGCCAGTGCTCCAATGCTTTCGTAGAGCAACTGTACTTGGCGGCGCAAATCTTCGAGCGCCAAATTAAAGGCATTATCGCGGTCATTGGGGCGTGGGCGACGAATTAAGCCATCGTCTGGTTGGCGTGGTGGGGGCGTTGGGCGTGACGCATCATTACTACTCATGGATTCCTCCTTGGGCGCTTGTGGCGATGCTTTATCGCGCCCCAGCCAATTATCCAACATGCCATGCTCCTTCGGCAATAGGCTCGCACTGGTGATTAATTGGTATTTTAGCACTCACCAACAAGGGGTAAACTTGGGAAGGATGGATGAAAGGCAAAAGGCAACCGAGGAGGGGCGAGGATTCAGTGGGCAGGGGTCAGTGGGCAGGGGTCAATACCTATTTGGCACAGCAGAAGAATTAGTGAAATTCGTGTAATTCGTGGCGAAACAACCTATCTTCGTGGCCTTCGCGTCCTTCGTGGTTTCGTTCCTCGCTTTTGGCACAGCAGAAGAATTAGTGAAATTCGTGTAATTCGTGGCGAAACAACCTATCTTCGTGGCCTTCGCGTCCTTCGTGGTTTCGTTCCTCGCTCTGGATGGATCAGGTTCGGGTGATTTGACAAGGGCGGCAATCTGCGGTAGAATCCCCGGGCTGTCAACGAATGACTTGTAACGAGTCACGACACACACAACTGATGCACTCGCCCACAACGGCTCATTTGACACAAACGAGCAGCGGTGGTAGAATCCGCAGGCTGTTGACCGACAGCATCGATGTTTGCTCAACATCACACAATTTGACGAATTGCTCCGCTCCGATGCTCATTTGGCATCAGCGGATTTTTTATCGCCAAAATCGCACCTTTCCAACTGATGGGTGCTGCGTCCGCAGCACATTCCATGCATCATAGTTTTTGTTTTTTTGTCACCGTCACGCGCTTCGGTAGGGATTCTACCAAGCAGAGCCACCGTTCTCCGGCTCGTTAATCAAGGAGAACACGCAATCGCTTCGGCGATTTGTCGGCGAGTTTGATCCTGGCTCAGGACGAACGCTGGCGGCGTGCCTAATGCATGCAAGTCGAACGCATTCTTC